>PBZZ01000103.1 GCA_002730365.1 Deltaproteobacteria bacterium | reverse complement strand
GTATGCTGTGGCCTTATCGTAATGAAATACTCGACGAAAGAGAGGGTATCCCACGAGTCCAATTATTAGCACGAAGATTGGGATGAAGAAAATAGACTGCAAGTACTTAGGAAATGCATGCAGCACCTCAGGTGTGATGGAAGATCCGATCGCAACTCCAAGGAAGGTACGCATGAAGATGCTAAACACTCCCATATCCTCCAGGGGTTGTCGACAGAGCGCTGCGATCAGGCATCCCGCCATCGGGCCAAGTAGAAGTGGAAGGGGAATCCCTAATAACAGGAAGGCAACTGAACCAAGGGAGGCCGCCACTAAGGCCATCCTCCGTTTTTGACTCAGCCATTTGAAGATAACTAAGTTCACTAGGAGTGAACCTTTTTTTGAATGGAGTTGATCAGGGTTGGTGCGAACAGGCTCATCGCTGCAAGAATCCAAAGGGTTAAGCAAATACTAGATTCAAAGAAGATGATTACATCACCCCCACTGTAGATCATGGCCCTGCGGAAGTTGGTTTCGATCAGATCTCCCAAGACAACCCCCAGAATCAAAGGTGCTAGGGGAAAATCTGCTTGACGAAGAAAATAGCCGATCAGTCCAAAGATCAGAATCAATAAAACGTCGAATTCGCTACCATTGATGGTATATGCACCGACCACACAAAGCATGGTGATCAGGGGCATTAAAATCCATCGAGGTGTCTGAAGAATTTTAGCGAAGAGGCCGACAAGGGGAAGGTTGAGAATGATCAGAAATAGATTGCCAATGAACATTGAAGCTGCCAGTCCCCAAAATACATCCGGGCTGGTTTCCAGCAACAGCGGGCCTGGTTTGATGCCAAAACTGATCAATCCACCGAGCATCACTGCGGTTGTTTCGCTTCCAGGGACTCCCAGAATAAGCAGAGGGATGAAAGAACCAACGGAGGCTGAATTGTTGGCAGATTCTGGAGCAGCCACTCCACGAATATCTCCACTACCAAATTGATTAGGCCGCAGGATTTTCTTCTCAGTTGCATAGGCAATAAAGCTAGCGATGGTTCCTCCTGCTCCTGGTAAGACCCCGATCATAAATCCTGAAAAACAGCTCCTCAATGAGGTTGCCATGGAACCTGTGATTTCCTTCAAGGTAATCCAAAGGCTTGTAAGCGGCTGCATCTTTGATTGATTGCTGTCCTTTTGTCCGAGCATGATCAGGATTTCGCTGACAGCAAAAAATCCGATCACAACCACGATGAAGTCGATTCCATCGTAAAGTTCCATCATTCCGAAGGTCAACCGACTAACGCCTGTAGTGGAATCAATGCCAATCGCGGCAATTGCTAACCCTAAAAACGCTGAGATAATCGCTTTCAGCAAGCTTCCTTGGCTGAAACTTGACAGAGCAATAAAAGCAAAGACCATCAAGACTGTGTACTCAGCAGGGCCAAAGTTGATTGCAAGTTCTGCTAGTACTGGCGCGAAGAAAGCTAGAAAAAAGATCGATATAGTACCACCAATGAAAGAGGCTATAGCTGACATGGCAAGTGCTTTTCCACCCAAGCCTTGCTTGGCCATTGAGTAGCCATCAATTGTGGTGACCGCGGCCGCAGATGTCCCCGGAACATTGAGCAGAATACTGGAGATGGAGTTCCCATATTGTGAACCATAGTAAATGCCCGCGAAAAGGATCATTACAGTCGCTGCTGGAACTTCCAAAGTGTAAACGATGGGAAAAAGGACAGCAATGGCGTTAACTGGTCCAATTCCTGGCAGCATGCCAATCACGGTTCCAAGGAAAACCCCCAATAAAACAAACAGTATATTTTGAAAGGTGAGGGCGGTGGCGAAGCCCTCAAAAAGCAGTTGAATGGATTCGATGTTTCCTCCCAGCTCTATTTCAGCCAGAGGCCACGACCGAGGGAAATCCCCAGCATGTGGTCAAAGAGTAGTAGGCAGAGGAGAGAGAGGGTGACCGAGCAGAGGAAGGCTTGCTTCCAATTTGCTCCGAAAAGTTTGGAAACAACAATCATCATCGCAATCATTGTTCCAAGAAACCCAATGTAAGGTAGGATCACTGAATAAATGATGATCATACTCACTAGAGGAAGTCGCTTACGCCAATCCTTCAAGACTTCAGCTTCAAACTCGTGTTGTGTTGGCCTAAGAACTAATCCAAAACCAAGCAAAACCGTTACGGAGGCAATCATATAGATCCAATGATGAGGACCAATGTCCCCATTGTAGAATCCCACCTGAATGAATTTGCCTGCGTATCCGTAAGCCAAGCCAAATCCCAATATGATCAGGGCTGATAGTCTGTCGGCTCCTCCCTCTCCCCAAGACTTCATTACTTCATGAAGCCAAGATCGGTGGAAATCTGAGCTACTTTACCAATTTGCCCACCTACAAAGTTCTCAAAGTCTTTCCCAAAGGAAGCAAAGGGAGCCAGACCGTTCTTGGCACTTAGGTCAGCCCATTGGCTGGAATTAGCAACTTTTGTGACAATATCCACCCACTCTTGATATCGAGCATCTGAGATGTTTTTAGGTACATAGAAACCTCTCCAGTTAGCTCCAATGACATCATAACCTTGCTCCTTGGCTGTTTTTGCTGATGGAACAGCTGGGATTCGATCTGGAGCAAGTATCGCTAGGATGCGAATACTACCCTGTTTATTATATTCTACCAACTCGGAGATGTCACCAGTGAAAGCATCAGCTCGCTTTGAAAGGATTTCCAACATTGCAGTTCCACCGTTGTCAAAGGAGATGTAATTGATCGCTTTGAGATCAGAGATACCAGCTTTGTCAGCTACAATCAGAACTTTCAAGTGATCCCATCCACCTGCAGAGCTACCACCAACAATAGCAGTTCGACGAGGATTGTCCCGCATTGCCGTAACTAGATCACCCAGAGTCTTAAATTCAGAGTCTTTGTGAACAGCAATTGCCCCGTAGTCAGCTCCTAGTGCTCCGACCCAGCGAACATCAGAGGCCTTGAAACCAGAATAAACATTCTGTCCTAATCGTGCTGCAGTTGCCATACTAGCTGCGACAATCAGGTTTTCGTCGTCACCTCGCTTTGTGACAACGTGGGCATAGGCTTTCCCACCGCCAGCACCCGACATGTTAGTTACCGCCATTGTGCCGTCAATCAGACCCATGTCGCCCATTACCTGTGCAGCTGGTACACGACAGGTAAAATCCCAGCCACCGCCAGCACCAGCCGGTGCGATGCATTCCGTGTTGCCAGGCTTAGCCATCGCAACCCCAAGCATCGTGGTTGCCGCAATAGCAGTTCCAGTTAAGATCCCCAAAATTGATTGCATTGATTTTCGCATGCCATCCCTCCTAATTTTCGTAAAAACATGAGTTGAAACGAAGTTACCTCCGTTCCTGATGTCGCAAGTCCTTGAATTCCGTCAATTGACGGAATTGTCACTTCGACCTGATTAATGCTTCAGGGTAAACTCCTTTGCACTTTCGCAGCAAAGAAATATGTTGAACCTCCCTTGAGGTCAATCTTCTGGGTTTAAAAAATTTTGATTCTGTTTCGTGCATACTGTTCATAAAGTTCACAATCAAGCTGAGGAACTGATGCTACCTAGTTCAACCCCAAATTATTCTGGATTTCAAAAATGGATGCCTCGCTCACTTGGAAAACGGATGTTGTTGTTGATGATGGGTTTGCTGGTCCTCTTGGTTTGTGCGACAGGGTTCATCGGTAATCAAATTGTCACAGGAATTCTCAATGAATATATTGGTCGGGTAGCACTTAATGTTTCCCGGTCAGTCTCTCTTTCGCCGATCGTCTCTCAGGGACTTATTCAGCTAGAGTCGGATGGGATACAGAGATACGCTGAAAGTGTCCGGGAGGCAACAGGGGCAAGCTTTGTTGTGGTTGGTGATTATGAAGGCAAACGCTATAGTCACCCTGTACCTGAGCGCATTGGTAAGTTCATGGTTGGTGGAGATAATGAGAGAGCGCTGGTACAAGGGCAGTCCTATGTCTCGATTGCCGTTGGCACTCTGGGGCCTTCTCTTCGTGGGAAGGTTCCCGTTTTCTCAACTGATGGAGAAATTCTTGGGGTTGTTTCTGTGGGCTACCTCATCGAGACCGTCCAGGATGTAATCCAACCTTATCAGCAGAGACTTCTTTTCTGGATTCTAGGATTATTCGCAGTAGGAGCATTGGGAACTTGGTTCATTGCACGAGAAGTAAAGCGTTCAATCTTTGGTTTGGAGCCTTATGAGATTGCGGGTCTGTATCGAGAGCGGACAGCGTTGTTGGAGTCGATTCGTGAGGGGATCATTGCCATCAATGAGAAAGGGGCTGTGACCGTGATGAATCATCAGGCAGCCCAGATTCTAGGTTTCTCTCCGGAAGATGCCTTGGGATGTCCCATTGAACAACTCCTGCCAGAAACGAGAATGCTGGAAGTTCTTGAAACAGGCAAAGGAGAGTATGATCAGGAGATGTTAATCGAAGCGGAGGAGGTCGTGGTAAACCGAGTTCCAATTTTGGAACAAGACCATGTGACAGGAGTAGTTTCTAGTTTTCGCAGAGCTCAGGAAATAGATCGCCTCGTTCAAGAGTTAACGAGCATTCGAGAATACTCTGAAGCTTTACGGGCTCAAACCCATGAATATTCGAACAAATTGCATACTCTCGCAGGGCTGATCCAGATTGGCGCAACGCAAGAATCTCTAGACTTGATCGGTCGGGAATCCTCGGGTTACAACGCGCTTTTGCGTCAGCTTTCTGACCAAATCCATGACCCATTTCTCTCTGCGATCATTGTTGGTAAGTATCACAGGGCTTTGGAACTCAAGACTGAACTGGAAATAGATCCAGAAAGCTCAATGGGTAACATCGGCCACTCAAGCCGCAGTGAAAAAATCGTCACAATCATAGGAAATCTGCTTGAAAATGCCTTGGAGGCATCTGCCTTGGTTGAAGCTAGAAAAAAAGTGTGTTTGTCGATGACAGACGTGGGTAATGATTTGATCTTCGAAATTGAAGATTCTGGACCAGGTATCAGTCAAGAGCAGCAAGAGAAAATTTTTGATGAGGGTTTCACGACAAAATCTGGGATGGGCCGTGGAATTGGGTTGCGACTCGTACAGAAAAATCTGATTCAAATTCATGGGCATTTAACGATTGGTAAAAGTTCATTGGGCGGCGCCCGTTTTACTGCATACATCCCCAAAACGATAGTCAACGGAGAAGATGGTCACCAGAGTTCTAATTGCGGATGACGATTCTCGGATTACCGAGATCCACCAGCACTACGTCAGCAAATTCGAGGGATTTGAAGTAATTGGTCTATCTAACACCCTTGAGGATACCAAACTTCAGATTGAAGTGATGGAGCCACAATTGCTGCTGTTGGATATCTACTTTCCTGATGGCTCAGGGATTGAGTTGCTCAAGGAAATTCGTCTTCGTTCGCAAGCGCTGGATATCATTCCAATCACAGCAGCCAAAGAAGTCCGTCTGCTTCAGGAAGCTCTGCGCGGAGGAGTTTTTGATTATATTCTAAAGCCCGTGGTGTTTGCTCGCTTCGAACAAACTCTCCGGCGTTATCGCACTCACCATTCCAAATTACAATCTCTGGACAGCCTGAATCAGTCAGATATTGATCGGATTATCCATCAGGAAAAACCTACTGATTCATCACGTATGGATTCAGAGCTACCCAAGGGAATTGATCCAGTGACTCTTGATAAAATCCTTGAAGAAATGAAAGAGGGTTCAACATTGTTTACTTCGGAGGAAATGGCCGAGCGGGTTGGTGCAAGTCGTACGACTGCACGACGCTATCTGGAATACCTAGTAAGCCGAGGCAGTGTGGAGGTAGATGTGAGTTACGGTGGCGTGGGGCGTCCCGAGCGCATTTATCGCATGACTCGTTGAATGGAAAGCTCGGGAAACATCTCGGTGCATGGAGAAAAAAACAGAATCTTTCGCTCCTTCTACAGATTGACTTCTCAGCCTTGCCTTGTTCAGCAATGAAAAGGATGATCGGTAATTGAACAAATAAATTTTTATTTAATCTTCAGGATGCAATTGCAGATTTGAAAATAGTTACAGCGATAGTGCTGATGAATGCGGATGAATGCAGATCAAGGATATTGCTCAAAAACTTGTAGAAATGCACCCAGTCACAGGGTATTTTTGGTTGCTGGTTGATACGATCTGATTGAAATGGTACGTGTCAAAAGTACAGAGAGGTGGCGGACATAATCACAGAAAAGATTGGGTCACTGAAGGGGGTCACTGCTACAGTGACCCTGATCGCTTTCCGAACTTACTCTCGTCACGACTTGGAACACATGTTTTCTGTTGGAGAATGAACGAGCACCTGACACGCGAAGATTATGGACGATTCCCCACTGTTGAAGCTGATTTCCGCCTGAGTTATGGAACAGAAACTGACCAGTTTGGTGATCTCTATCTGCCCTCTGGAGATAGACCGCATCCGGTGGTGATTCTGCTTCATGGTGGCTGTTGGCGGAGTCGTTTTGGTTTGGAGCCACTGGGGCGTGTTGCAGAAACTCTGCGTCAATTGGGAATAGCTGTCTGGAATCTGGAATACCAGCGACTTGGTCAGGGTGGTGGGTGGCCATCCACGATGCAAGATGTAGCAAGGGGTGCTGATCACTTGCGATTACTGGCAAAGATTTATCCGCTGGATCTTTCACAAGTTATCGCAGCTGGGCATTCTGCTGGAGGACATTTGAGCCTATGGCTGGGAGCCCGATCTCACTTGCCTAGTAGTTCTGAACTCTATTTCCCAGATCCACTGCCACTCAAAGGGATCTTGTCATTGGCAGGAGTGGCTGATCTAGTTCGTGGAGTTGCCTGGGATGTTTGCCAGGGAGCATGTGCCGATTTGATGGGTGGAATGCCTGAAGAGTTTCCTGAACGCTACCAACAGGCATCACCCTGCCAAATGGGACCAATTACATTATCCCAGGTTCACTTGGTTGGAGAACAGGACGAAATTGTCCGTGCAAAGATGGTTCAGGAGGATGTGGCCGAACTTCGGAAGCATGCCGCGGCGACTGCAATAGATTTTGAGGAGATTGCAGAAATTGGCCATTTTGAGTTGGTGGATCCAGCTTCGGCGACATGGTCAAATGTGGAAAAAGCTATTATGAAACTGCTACGTTCAGAATGAACAAACCATGGCTCTGGAAACAGAGCGTTTCAGTAATTACCGAATAAGGAATGAAAATGAAAATACTGCTTCAAACCCTTTTTGGAACTTTGGTATTGGGGTTGGGTCTAGCCAATGCGGGCTTCACTCAAGAACCAGTAAAAATTGGAATGGTCACTACTCTCTCTACTGGTGGTGGTTATCTTGGTCAAGATGTCAGGGATGGATTTCTTCTGGCCGTCGAAGAAGAAGATGGAAAACTTGGTGGGATCCCTGTTGAAATTCTTGTTGAAGACGATGGACGAAATCCAGTCAATGGAAGACAAATCGTCAAACGATTCCTGGATCGGGATCGAATATCCATTTTAACAGGTGTGATTTTTTCGAATATTTCTCCAGTAGTGGCACCGATGGCCTTAAAGGATGGAATTTTCTACATCTCTCCGAACTCAGCTCCCTCGACTTTTGCGGGGAAAAAATGTCACGAGAACTACTTTGTAGTGTCATGGCAGAACGATACCCTACACGAGGCAGCAGGAATAGGTGCTACAGAACTAGGCTATAAAAAAGCTCTGTTGGTCGCACCTAATTATCAGGCTGGGAAAGATGCTTTGGCTGGATTTAAGCGATTCTTCAAAGGTGAAGTCATTGACGAAATTTATGTCAAACTGGGGCAGAACGACTACGCTGCTGAAATCGCACGGATCCGAGCTGCCAAGCCAGAAATGGTCTTCCAGTTTTTGCCGGGAGGAATGGGAATCAACTTCCTCAAACAGTATTCACAAGCAGGCCTGATGAAAGATTCTGCTATGGTTGTTTCAGGATTTTCGGCTGATATCAAAATTCTCAACGCAATCGGTGATGCAGGCTCCGGTATCATCAGCACTTCTCAGTGGAACCATGACTTAGACAATGCAGCCAACCAGCAATTCCTTTTAGGTTTTCGCAGTAAATTTGAACGAGAGCCAACTCTCTATGCAAGCCAAGGCTACGATACCGCAAAGCTGATTGCTAGTGCATTGAAAGCCACAGGAGGAAAGGTACTGGAGGATAAGGCCGGTTTCCGTGAGGCACTGAAAGCCGCAGAGTTTGCGTCCGTTCGTGGGAATTTTCGATTTGCTTCAAATCAGCATCCAATCCACGATCTCTACATTCGTGAAGTTGTCAAAAAGAATGGTCAGATGCAAAACCGTATTTTACGAAAAGTAGCAACTGGTCATCAGGATGCCTACGTTCAGGAATGCGGGCTCCGCTAAGGACCCTCAGAAGTTAACGGTTCCAGAGTAATTACTTGATTCTACTGATTGAACAGCTACTGAATGGTCTCCAATTCGGCGTATTCCTATTTCTTGTGTCCGCAGGGTTGACATTGATTTTTGGGATCATGGGGGTAATCAATCTTGCCCACGGTTCCTTGTATATGGTTGGAGCCTATGCTGCCGCAATTGGAATGCAGTTGACAGGCTCTTTTTGGTGGGGCCTGATGATGGCCCTACCTGCTGCTGCTTTCACGGGATGGCTCGTGGAGTTGGTTATAATCCGTCAACTCTACCGTAGAGATCATCTGGACCAGGTTTTGGCAACCTTTGGTTTAATTCTTTTTCTGAATGAATTAACGACGATCTGCTTTGGGCGCGCTCCTCTCTTCCTCAGTTTGCCAGAGACGCTTAGCATATCTGTAGAAATTTTACCCGGCCTGCTCTACCCACTCTATCGACTGCTGATCATTGGAACTGGTCTGCTCCTAGCTTTTCTTCTGTATTTGTTAATTTCGCACACTCGGGTAGGAATGCTTCTTCGTGCAGGGACTACTCACCGGGAGATGGTCGAGGTCTTGGGAGTAAATTTGACTCTACTGAATACAGGACTTTTTGTGTTAGGAGCCCTTTTGGCAGGTTTTGCAGGAGCTCTAGCAGGGCCGTTGATTTCAGTAGAAGTAGGAATGGGAGAAAATGTCCTGATTCTTTGCTTTGTTTGTATTGTGATTGGTGGATTAGGCTCTATTCGGGGAGCTCTATTTGGTGCCCTATTGATTGGCATGGTCGATACCCTCGGAAGGGCATTTTTAGCAAGTGGCCTACGGCTCATACTTCCACTTGAATTTGCAGACAGTATTGGTGCTGCCCTTTCTTCAATGTCTGTTTACTTGCTGATGGCGTTAGTCTTAATCTTTCGACCGCAAGGTATTCTTCCTGTCCTCGGTCGGGTTCGATGATGCTTTCTCAGAATTTTGAGTCAAGACTAATGCTGGGAGTTGGCTTCCTACTCATTGGCTTCCCCTGGTTTGCGGATTGGCTGGATGAACCTTATCTGGTTTCAACAGCCTCACGTATCTGGATCTATGCGCTTGCTGCCATGAGTCTGAATTTGCTTGTCGGGTTTGCGGGGCTTGTCAGCTTTGGTCACTCAGCCTATGTGGGAGTGGGTGCTTATGTTGTGGGCATTCTGGCTTGGCATCAATACGAGGAAACAAATTTTTTGGGGTTGCCTGGAACCCTAGAGGGATTCATCTCTATCCCATTCGCCATGATTGTTTCGGGGATAGTGGCGCTTGGAATCGGTTCTCTATGTCTCAGAACTAGAGGCATCTACTTCATCATGATCACTCTCGCATTTGCTCAGATGCTTTTCTATTTCTTTGTTTCATTGGAACAATATGGTGGAGATGACGGCCTAATGATGATGGCTGGACGAAACAAAATCCCTGGTCTTGATTTGGGTGAAGATCGGCAAATTTATTGGCTCAGCTTAGTTGCACTAGGTCTGGTAACATGGTTTTTGCGAAGACTCTCCATGTCTCGATTTGGAATGGTATTGCATGCGCTGCGGCAGAATGAAACACGTCTGAAAGCCATTGGAGTTCAGCCTTACCCCTACATGCTGGTGGCCTTTGTAATTGCAGGTGCTTTGGCGGGCCTTTCGGGTGCTCTGCTGACAAATCACATGGAGTTTGTAAGTCCCGATTTTTTGCATTGGACTCGCTCGGGGGACCTGCTGATCATGGTGATCCTCGGAGGTATT
>PBZZ01000102.1 GCA_002730365.1 Deltaproteobacteria bacterium | reverse complement strand
TTGGCTGGGAAACCTTTCTCTTTGCGGGATTTGTGGTTGGCACCGTGGCCATTGGCAAACGGATGGCCATTCGACGAAAACCGAGTGATGATTGAAATTTCTCTCTTCACCCAGAACTACTACACACTACTGAACAAATTGAACCAACTAGCTAAAATTTCGCTTACCTAGTCCAACTGGCAAGAATAAAACGCAGGAAAATGATTTAGATTTGCCGCCCCAGCAGGATTAGTAAATATTCTTCACTGAACAACCGCCACCGCACAATGACCTTGACCACAGTCTTCAGAGGATTTACTTTTTGATCCTTCATTTTTAATCATTAGCCTTTCTCGCAAAGACGCATTTTTGAGAGCTGATACCCCATGCGCCTAGCCAGAGCATACATTCAATACATGGATCGAATAAATTGGGTGATTGGTCGTTGCACAATGTACGGGATCTTTCTCTTGATGGGCGTGCTCTTCTATTCCTCGATTTCTAAAACTTTCTTTGTCCCATCTCTCTGGACTCTGGAGATGGCTCAGTTTGTCATGGTTGGCTACTATGTACTGGGAGGGCCTTATTCCCTGCAGCTGGGTTCAAATGTACGAATGGACTTGCTCTACGGCAGTTGGCCACAGCGCAGAAAATCCTGGTTTGATCTATTTACTGTATTTTTCCTGATTTTCTACCTCTGTGTATTGCTCTACGGAGCCATCGGATCGACTGCCTACTCACTCGGCTACTTTGGTATGGAACCCTTCTCTTTTTTTACAGGACTACTGGATGGTTCTGAGAAAATTGGCATGCTGGAACGTTCCTCTTCAGCTTGGCATCCCTATCTCTGGCCTGTGAAAGTGGTAATGATCATTGGCATTACGCTGATGTTGTTGCAGTGCATTTCCGAGTTCCTGAAAGACATCCTGCGACTGAAAGGTGAGTTGGTCTGATGTCCTACGAAATGATCGCCATTCTGATGTTCTCCTCGATGATGCTGATGCTGCTCACTGGGCAGCGGGTCTTCGGGGCAATTGGCTTCATCGCTGTAGTTTCTGCTCTGCTCCTGTGGGGAGATCGAGGAGGTTACGATCTTGGCTTCTCAGCCGCAATGAAGTTGATGAAGTGGTATCCGTTGTTGACACTACCGATGTTCATCTTCATGGGCTACGTGCTCTCGGAGTCCAGAATCGCGGACGATCTCTATCGGATGTTCCATGTCTGGATGGGAGGGCTCTCTGGCGGTCTGGCAATCGGCACCATCGGATTGATGGTACTGATCTCTGCAATGAATGGGTTGAGCGTTGCAGGAATGGCGATTGGAGCAACAATTGCGCTCCCCGAATTGCTCAAACGGAACTATGACAAACGGATGGTGACAGGAGTAATTCAGGCAGGTTCGAGTCTGGGAATCCTGGTTCCTCCATCGGTAGTGCTGGTGCTCTATGCGATGATTGCCCGTCAGCCAGTCGGGCAACTTTGGTTGGCAGGTGTCATTCCAGGATTGATGATGGCAGCCCTGTTCATTGGTTACATTGCAATTCGCTGCAAGGCCAACCCTAAGCTAGGACCTGCGCTTAGCAGGGAAGAACGCAACGTGGAGTGGCCAGAAAAGTTACGATTACTTAGAGCAGGTTTGTTGCCCCTGGTGATCTTCTTCGTAATGATGGTACCTTTCGTCAATGGCTGGACTTCCCTGGTAGAGAGTTCTGCGCTGGGAGCTGTAGCCGCCTTCATGGCAGCCGTGTTGAAAGGCCGGATGACCCGCAATGTCTTTGAGAATTCGGTGCGCCAAACCCTCGGGGTTTCCTGCATGTTCATGTGGATTATCCTTGCAGCGCTGGCTTTCGGTGCAGTTTTTGACGGATTAGGTGCTGTTAAGGCGATTGAGAACCTGTTTACTAACCAGCTCAACCTCAGTCCCTGGATGATTCTGATCTTGATGCAGCTCAGCTTTCTGCTGATGGGAACATTTCTCGATGACACCGCGATGCTGGTGATCGTCGCACCACTCTACGTGCCTCTTGTGGGTGCACTCGGATTTGACCTAGTCTGGTATGGTGTTCTTTACACGATTACCTGTCAGATCGCCTACATGACACCACCCTTCGGTTACAACCTCTTTCTGATGCGCGCAATGGCTCCTCCAGAAATTGGCATTCGCGACATCTACAGTTCCATCACACCCTTCGTACTCGTGATGGTTTTGGCCCTTGCGCTGGTCATGGTTTTCCCCGAGATCGCGCTGTGGCTTCCCAACTACATTTATGAGAAGTGACCCCCAACTTCTCATGGAGCAACCCAAACAGCCAACCAAGGAGAATTCCATGAATTCGAGACGTTCGTTCCTTCGCAAAGCTGCACTAGGTGGCGTAGCTGTCGCTGCCGCACCAGCTGTCATCTCAGCCCAGGCGCCAATCAAGTGGCGCTTCCAAACTTACGCCGGTGCCGCTCTTGGTGAGCATGTAACCAAGCCCATTGTTGACTACATCAACACCGCCGCCAAGGGTGAGATGGAAGTCGAGTTGTACTATGCTGACCAAATCGTTCCCACTGGTGAGCTCTTCCAGGCCCTGCAGCGTGGAACCATTGATGCTGTTCACTCTGATGATGACTCAATGGCCTCCCCAACCCCACTGCAGAAGTTTGGTGGCTACTTCCCCTTGGCAACGAAGCACGCCTTGGATGTCCCAGTTCTGTTCCACCAGTACGGACTAGCCGACATTTGGCGCTCCGAGTATGAGAAAGTAGGAGTGGCCTGGTTGTCCGCAGCGGGACAGGATCCCTGTAACTTCAATACCAAGAAAGAAGTCACCTCACTAGCTGATCTCGAAGGATTGAAACTCTACACCTTCCCTACGGCTGGACGCTTCCTCTCTCAGTTTGGCGTCGTGCCTGTCTCCATTCCCTACGAGGACGCCGAAGTTGCCGTCCAGACTGGAGAGCTCGATGGAATGGCTTGGTCCGGAATCACCGAAGACTACACCGTTGGTTGGGCTAATGTGACGGATTACTTCCTGACCAACAACATCTCTGGTGCTTGGATTGGATCTTTCTTTGTAAACCAGCGACAGTGGGCCAATTTGCCTGAGCACTTGAAAGCAGTGGTTATGTCCGCGATCGAAGCCGGTCACACCTACCGCAACCAGTGGTACTGGGGTGGAGAAGCTCGACTACGTGCCCAAGGCGATAAGCTGAAGCTGCGCTCGATTCCACAGAGTGAGTGGAAAGCTGTGGAAGACGCCGCCAAGGTTTTCTGGAATGAGATCGCTGAAGAAGGTGAACTCCACGCCAAGATCGTCAAGATCTTCCGAGATTACAATGACGTGATCGGGCAGGCAGGGCCTCCTTACAACTTCGGTTGATTGGACCTTGCTGAAGGTTGCCGCGTTATGGTGCCTCGACGTTTCTGTCAGAGATCCAAAATATGCTGAGCTGCCTTACTCAATGACTCGCCAGTGGCGGGTCAACCCTATCAATACTCCTGGGTCATATGCTGGGAATCGCGTTGACGGGTTCCCGGTATCGACTTCTTCTCCCTATCCTCTAGCCCAAGCCGAATCATGGCCGGAAACCTGTCTTTCGAAGACCTCAAGTCCCTAGCGGCAGAAGGTTCCATCGACACGGTGTTGGTCTGTCTGGTGGACATGCAAGGCCGCCTGATGGGCAAGCGCTTTCACGTGCAGAACTTCCTCGACAGCGCCCACAAAGAAACCCATTGCTGCGACTACCTGTTGGCCACCGATCTCGAGATGGCCACCCCCGATGGCTATGCATCTTCAAGCTGGATCACTGGCTATGGGGACTACGTGATGCAGCCTGATCTGAGCACCCTACGGCTGGCTGGCTGGCTACCGGGGACAGCGATGGTTCTGTGCGACATTCTTGATCATCACACGCACAACCATGTCCCACATTCTCCCCGAGCAATGCTGCAGAAGCAGATCGAACGTCTCAAGAAATATGGACTGACTGCCAAAATGGCGACAGAGCTGGAGTTCTTCCTTTTTGAACAGGGCTTTGACCAACTGCGCAAGGCTAACTACCAGAACCTTGAGCCAATCAGCGGATACAACGAAGACTATCACATCCTGCAGACCACCAAGGAAGAGAAGATCCTACGTCCTCTGCGTAACCATCTCTTCGCCTCGGGGATTCCCGTGGAAAATACCAAGGGTGAAGCCGAGACAGGTCAGGAGGAGCTCAATATCCGCTACGGCGATGCTCTGGCGTGTGCGGATCATCACACAATCGCCAAGAACGCTACCAAGGAAGTCGCCTGGCAACATGGACACGCTGCAAGCTTCCTGGCCAAGTGGAATCCAAAGCGATTGGGGAGTGCAACGCATATTCACCTCTCCCTCTGGAACGACGAAACACCGGTTTTCTACGACTCCAAGGGCAATCACGGAATGTCCAAGTTGATGGGCCACTACCTGGCTGGACTTATCAGATATGCCTCCGACTACACCTGGTTTCTGGCACCCTACGTCAACAGCTACAAACGCTTTATGAAAGGCTCCTTCGCTCCAACGAAGACTGCCTGGTCGATCGATAACCGTACAGCAAGCTTTCGCCTTTGTGGCAGCGACACCAAGGCAATCCGAGTAGAGTGCCGGATTGGTGGGGCTGATCTGAATCCCTATCTGGCAGAAGCGGCCTTGATGGCAGCAGGTCTCAAAGGTCTGGAAGATCAGCTTGAGTTGCCTCCCCCCACTTCAGGGGATCTCTATCAGGACGAAAACGTTGGAGAGTTGCCATCCACACTGAGAGCTTCTACTGAAACTTTGCGTAACTCAAGAATGCTGCGTGATGCCATGGGTGATGGAGTCATTGATCACTACGTCCGCTGCGCGGAGTGGGAACAGGAAGAGTTTGACAAAGTGGTCACCGATTGGGAAATCAAACGCGGTTTTGAAAGGGCCTGAGTATGACCAAGATACTACAATGCATCTCACCGATTGACGGATCAGTTTACCTCGAACGCGAAACACTGGCTCCTGGGGCTGCGTTTTCTAGTGTGGCCCGTGCCCGTGCAGCTCAGTTAGATTGGGCTGCTCGACCTCTGCAGGAGCGGGTTGATCTCTGTCTCAAGGCAGTTGTCGAGGTAGGACAGACGTTGGATCGAATGGCCATCGAACTGGCCCATCAGATGGGTCGGCCTGTTCGCTACGGAGGGGAGTTTAGCGGCTTTGAAGAGCGAGCCCTTTACATGGGCAAGATCGCAGCATCCTCTTTGGAATCTCTGGTCATAGAGGAGAGCAGCAGTTTTCGTCGGCTGATTAAGCGAGAGCCTTACGGGGTGATCTTTGTCGTGGCTCCTTGGAATTATCCATATCTGATCGCCGTCAATGCATTGGTTCCCGGGTTGATCGCCGGCAACGCTGTGATTCTCAAGCACGCCACACAGACCCTGCAGGTTGGGGAACGCCTCGCTGAAGCCTTCCACAAGGTAGGAATACCCGAAGATGTTTTCCAGAATGTTTACCTGGATCATGAAACCACCATTGAGCTGATTCGCAATCGTCAATTCGACTTCATCAACTTCACCGGTTCAGTTGGAGGAGGCAAGAAGATGGAGCAGGCTGCTGCGGGAACCTTCGTCCCAGTTGCCACGGAACTGGGTGGTAAGGATCCAGGTTACGTTCGTGCTGACGCAAACCTGGATGCAGCCGTCGAGACTCTGATTGACGGAGCAATGTTCAACTCTGGCCAGTGCTGCTGTGGAATCGAACGCATCTATGTGCACGAGAGTTTGTTCGAGGCCTTTGTTGAAAAGTCCGTTGCTCTGGTCAAGGGCTACCGTCTGGGCAATCCTTTACTGAAAGAAACCACCCTCGGACCGATGGCTAACGTCCGCTTCGCCAAGGAAGTTCGTGAACAAGTGACCGAAGCCCACCGGGAAGGAGCCATTGCTCATATTCCGACCTTTGCCGGAGACGATGGAGGAGCCTATGTCACTCCACAGATTCTGACGAACATCAATCATCAGATGCGGGTGATGCGAGACGAAACCTTTGGTCCTGTTGTCGGGATCATGTCCGTCAAGGATGATGACGAGGCGATTCAACTGATGAACGATAGTGATTTTGGCCTAACTGCTTCCATCTGGACTCAGGACACTGACGCAGCTGAAGCCTTGGGTGCCCGAATTCAGACTGGAACGGTCTTCATGAATCGTTGCGACTACCTTGATCCTGGACTTTGCTGGACTGGCTGTAAAGACACCGGTCGTGGAGCCAGCTTGTCCGTACTCGGTTACCAAGCGCTGACTCGTCCCAAATCCTATCACCTCAAACAGGCTTAACCCTATGAAACTGTTTGGGAACTGGTCGTATCCGACTGCCATTCGCTTTGGAGCCGGACGCATTGCTGAAATCGCGGATGCCTGTGCTACTGCCAAAATCCAAAAACCGTTGCTGGTCACTGATCGTGGTCTGGCCAGCTTCGACATCACTAAACGAACGTTGGAGCGGCTTGAAGCATCAGGCTTGGGTCGTGCCTTATTTGCCGAAGTGGACCCGAACCCCAACGAGAAGAACCTTGAAGAAGGCCTACAGGTATTTCGGGAAGGTGGTTTTGATGGAGTAATCGCTTTTGGTGGTGGATCTGGACTGGACTTGGCCAAACTGATCGCCTTCATGGTTGGACAAACTCGACCAGTTTGGGATTTTGAGGATATTGGAGATTGGTGGACTCGGGCAAACCCAGACAACATCAAACCAATCATTGCGGTACCTACAACTGCTGGAACTGGCTCTGAAGTAGGACGAGCAGGTGTATTGACCAACACAGCCACTTGCGAGAAGAAGATCATCTTCCATCCGAAGATTCTACCGACTGTGGTGATCAGCGATCCAGAGTTGACCGTTGGCATGCCTCAAAAAATTACGGCTGGAACTGGCATGGATGCGTTTGCTCATTGCCTAGAGGCCTACTGCTCTCCTTTCTATCATCCGCTGAGCCAGGGAGTCGCCTTGGAGGGCATGCGTCTAGTGAAGGAATATCTCCCACGGGCCTATTTGGATGGAACGGATCTCGAAGCTCGGGCACACATGATGAGTGCTGCTGCGATGGGGGCTACCGCTTTCACCAAGGGCCTCGGTGCGATTCATGCGCTCAGTCATCCACTGGGTGCAATGTATCACACTCACCACGGAACCACCAATGCCGTCTGCATGGCGGCTGTCCTACAGTTCAACCGTCCTGTAATTGAAAGATTGATTGAACGAGCCGCCGCCTACCTGAATATTGATGGTGGTTTTGAGGGCTTTGCTACCTTTGTGGATCAACTCAACGCTTCCCTAGGCATTCCACGCAACCTGGACGAGCTGGGCGTGAGCAATCCTGATCTGGAAGCACTCACTCGTACAGCATTGACTGATCCTTGTGTTGGCGGCAATCCAGTTGCCATGACTCCGGAGAATACCCGCCAATTGTACGAAGCCCTGCTCTCGGTTTCTTAGGGATTAGATAACAAAGAAATTTGGAGATCCACAATCTTTACAAGCCTAGATTTTGCACTCTGAGCGAAGGTAGACAAACACCAGTCGAAGGGATGACTTCAAAGACAAAATTACTCAGCAATCCTCATCCGCAACTTTCCAAACACTCCGTAGTCAGCCAAAATTTCATCTCCAGGCTCAACTACGAGTGGGACATGGCAGGTGCCCGTTGTCACAAATTGACCTCTTCGTAAAGTTTCACCACGTGAAGTGACGTCATTGACCAGCCAGGTCAGAGCTTCTCGTGGATCTCCAAGTACATTTGCACCCACACCTTCTGAAGCCAAGTGCCCGTTACGGTATAATTGAACTTCATGCTTACTAAGATTAGAATACTTCCATTCTAGTGGAACAGAATTCCCGATCATTAGCCACCAAGCCAGGGCATTATCTGCTATCAATTGAGCCTTCCCCACCTTTGTAAAATCACTGTAGCGGCTATCCGGAACTTCCAGGGATGGACAAAGTTCTGCTACGGCTGACATGACTGTTTGCACATCATAAACACTATCGCGTGGTGGTAGATCTCTACCAAGCAAAAACGTAAATTCTGCCTCGACCACCCTCATCATATTGCTAGCTAGACTTAAGGTGGAGAGATTTGGCAACAAACGTTCAGCAAGGTAGCGGCCTGCCAAAGGGCCATCAACATTTAAATGCTCCTGCCCAGCTTTGCTGGAGGAGGCAATCTTCCAACCTGCAACCGGCTGAGAGGAGTGCTCTGCAAATGTTGCTTGAATGGCATGGCCTTCAGCTTCATTCTGCGGTCGCTGGGCCTTCGGTAGTTCCGCAATAAGCTGTCCACTGTCCAAGTGCTGCCAAAAATGCTGGGCCGCTTGCTGTCGAGCTTCCGGGGTCATCAGGCCTCCTTGAAAGGTTGTGCTACCCGAGGCCAGAGCGCTCGGGTCAGTTTACGATAGGGAGCCGTCGCCGGATCACTGGGATAGCCGGTGGGCACAGCAACGTGCAGAATGTGTTGAGCCAGAGGAGCAAAGGCTGCGTAGAAATGATTAGTCGACTTCACCAGTAGGACCTTCTTCTGCCGGGGATCCAGCGAGAGGTTGGTGAAGATGGTGGGATCAAAGGTCTGGGTGCGATTGCTGTTGAGGATAATGTCTACTTCGGTGCCTACCAAGCGCACTACAGCAGTTTTTCCTAGCGTCACTCGACTCTCGACAAAGGACTGCCAGCCCGGGTCAGCTAAAGTCCGTACTTCGAAGAGGCCGTCAAAGGGTGGACCGCTGCTCAAATGGGTCTTCCCTCCGATGCGCATCTCAAGGTGCGTACCGACTCCTGCTCCGTGAGCGAGATGCACAGCTTGGGGATCCCAGATCGACGAGACCCCAAGGGAAGTCACTCCGGCTTTGATCAAGGCATGCAGAATCAGGGTATTGTCGCCCGAGTTACCACCCCCCGGGTTGTCCCACATGTCGGCAAGTACGATTGGCCCAGCACCAGCAGCTGCTTGCGCCAGCTGTGCCAGGGCCTCTTCGAGGGTATAGGTGCGCATCTTGGTCGTACCACGCAGAGCGAACATCCTTTCACCTAGTTCCCGGGCCAACTGAACTCCTTTCACGGGAGCATTGTCGGTTATCACTAGCAGCTGCGTTCCCATCTCAGGCACATCTCCCGCCATGAAGCCGTGGATCAGTGAAACCGAGAGAATGCCACCTTGGCCTTCCAAGGCTTTCATCCCATCCACGAAGCTGCGCATTGGCTCTTGGGTGGTGGGAAAGACATCTATCATCCGGCAGTCGTAGGTCGATATCACTGGCTGGATCTGACCCCGAGTTGCTGCTAAGGCCAGCTTTACAACTTGTTCTGCTCGGGCTTCGAAGTCAATGTGCGGAAATTCCTGGAATGCCACTAGCAAATTAGCCGCCTGAACCCGCTTGGCCGTCAGATGGCTGTGCGGATCGAGTTCTGCGGCTACCACCACGTTCGGCCCAACCAGTTCACGAACACACGCCAGCAGTTCACCCTCGCAGTCTTCAGTTTCCCGGGCTACCATCGCCCCGTGCAGGCCAAGGATCACACAATCTACCGGCAGGGCTGCCTGCAGCTGACCGAGGATTTCGTCTCGCAAGCCCTCATATACATCCTGCCGCACGTAGCCTCCTGGTTCGGCCCAAGCCGCCGTGCCTTCGATCAGGGTGAAGCCTTCCTCAGCCTGCTGACGGCGAAGCACTGGAAAGACCGCCGAGCAGATGGTTGGGGTCTTTGGATGTTCGCCTGGTCGCGCATAGAAAGCAGAGAGGAAGGAATCGAGATCCGTGGGGATTGGCGAGAAGGTGTTGGTTTCAGTGGCCAGTGAAGCGGTGAAAACGCGCATATGAGAGATCTCCGTTGACTTAGAGTGGCTTGTAGGCGATGGCTTCGATCTCCACCTTAATATCGATCATCAAGCGAGCTTCTGCTGTGGTTCGGGCGGGTGGATCCTTGGGGAAGTAATTGGCATAGACCGCGTTGAAGCCACCGAAGTCCCGGGCGTCCTGTACATAGACATGCGTCTTGACAACATCCTCCATCGTGCAACCGGCCAAGGCCAGCACCGACTTGATGTTATCCAGTACTTGCTTGGTCTGCTCGGCGATGCCTCCATTGACT
>PBZZ01000101.1 GCA_002730365.1 Deltaproteobacteria bacterium | reverse complement strand
TATAGTACTTGGTCTCAAAGATAGTTTTGTTGGCTCAGATGAAAACTCTGAGATCCCTGAGAACAAAAATCTCAGAGTTTTTTGCTCATCTTTCCAAGCCAAAATAGAGGCAACTCTGGCAGGAATCACTTTTCGAGGCTACCGACTTCTTGTAGTTGGAAGGTCAATTCAAATCATCGGACACTCAAAGAAGTATTTTAAAAGGACGCAACGAAAATACGTCAGCAAAAAGAATCTCGGGGTTTCAGCTCCGGGATCTTTCGAGATCCATAGGGAAGAATCTGGCCAGACTTTTCACACTCAATTGACGAAGTAGTGATTTTGGCAAAGGGACAGGTCGAAATTGAAGTCCAAGGGCAAATGTACAGAGCAGTAATCGGAGAAGAAATTTTTTTTATCCCTACACAGGCTATCCTTACTGTCCGTAATTTCGTAACCGTTCCAAACGTTTGGTACTATGGATACCGAGTAACCTAGTTATTTCACACTTTAATCAACATCCATTCGTAAAATTCTTGATTGGCATAAGCCGCGGTCCATAAATCGTGGGAATTTTCGTTAAAAGTTGTCAGTTTCGCATTTCCACCTGCGGCGTTGATTTTTTCCACTATCCGGGTTGAGTCCTGATAGGGAACTAAATCATCTCCACTGTCATGAAAGGCCCAGATGGGAGGATTCCGTAACTGCTCCACAAAAGGTATATCAATGTGAGATCCTCCTCGGCAGATAGGTACAATTGCAGCAAATTTCTCCGGATACTCGAGGGCTGCCTGCCAAGTCCCATATTCATTCATACTTAGTCCTGTTAAGTAGACTCTATTTGGATCAATTGGGCAGTCCTCCTGAAGTTCCTCGACAAGAGCCATGACAAAAACACTCTTCCAATAGGACTTAGGAGGACACTGCGGGCTGGCCAGAATAAAAGGGAATTTCTGACCTTCCTCAACCAATCTGGGTGGACCATGTTTTTTACGAGCTCAAGATTCTCTCCCCGCTCTCCATAGCTATGAAGAAAAATCACGAGAGGCCAATTATTCTTTGGTGAGTAATTCTGAGGGAGATCAAGCAAGAATTGAATGTTGATTTCTTCAGTAAATGTTCTTATCAGTTTCATTAATCTAACCGGTTCGTTCCTTGCGAGGTTAATCCAGGAGTTGTTTTAGCTAAGTTTCTTCAATAACAAAGGGTTCAATTTGAATTCAAACTTCGGTCAAAAATCTTTGAAAAAAACTGGATTGCTCAGCGTTCTCACGATTCTTGGGGGATCCTCCAAAGATTGTTGAGATCGGTTATACACAGGACGCTCTTTGTACCATTCTACCAGTTCTTTGATCAGTCGTTTACGGCTATCTTCAGCTTCGATCTCTGCACGAAGAAACTTACCTGGAACTGAGATAGTCATTTTATCCTGCCAATCATCTGAGGGAATTCTGTATGACTGAACGCAGCCGTCTTCGGTCACAAAACGCAGTTGATCCCCTTCAGCACTTCTTACTTCAAAATTTACTTCAAGATCATTGGAGTCCAACTCATTTCGTTTAATTCGGCTTCCCATGGGCTGAGAATTTACCGTAAAGGCCAGATGGGGACCCGTTGGGGATTCTGTGACATATCCAAATCCATTCTTGAGAGCGTTCACAACAGAACCTGCATCCAGAAATGGGGCCCAAATGACCGTCGTTGGTTTGCCCAGACCAAATGGCCCCGGCGATCTCAGTTGTTCTGGCTGATGCAGATCGCTACCACCGATCAAAGAAATTTGACGGCCCTCGGAGAGTAGTCGATCATAGGTATTTAGGATCCCATCATTACTCGTAAGCCAGTGTCCATGGAAAACTTCCATACAATCCATTTCAGGATAGTCATAGTCCCAAATCAGAGGTTCCTTGTCATGGTTCACCGAAAAGATTGCATTTTGGCGCTTCACTTCTTTCAAAAATATAGGCAAGTCTTCGCTTCCCTTTATCCGAAAATCTACCCATTCTGAAAGACCGAAGACATTGGCGTGTCCACGGTAAGTAGTCAGTTCCATCCCAGGTACAAAGACTAGATCTGCCGTACTCTCCTGGCCGAAATACTGCCACTGCGTGGTTGTGTTATGATCTGTAACAGCAAGAAAATCGAGCCCAACTGATCTGGCATTTTCTGCAAGTACCTCAGGGGCTCCCTTGGCATCACTGTGATAAGTATGGCAGTGAAGATCACCTCGAAACCATCCTGCACCGTCTCTCCGCACCCGAACCGGTTGAGGGGCCACGAATAGCTGTCGAGCAGAATCATCTGCTTTCATCCCCAATTTGACGCTTGCACCTTCGGCAGGCAGTACGTAAAGCCCAAGAAGTATTTTCCATCTGCCTCCAGGGATCTCACCCGCATAGTATCCAGGAGTTGCGCCATCTCGGGCTATAAAGAAATGATCACGTGCCCCTCCACTCCATCCCCGAAATCCTCTTCGAGTCGGAAATTCTGTGGCTTTGCTATCCAAAATACCAATATCAATCAGACAATCGTCAGACTTTTCGTATTGGAAGCTGACATCAATCCGGGTTGTTCCCTTTGGCACATGCACGGGAATCTCAAAGAATGGAGACCTTTCCTGGGTGCTACGATCAACGTGAACTTCAAACTCAATTTGCTGACCTGATGGCAGAATAAAATCTTCCAATGTTTTCTTCCTCAAGAGTTAAATCAAGTTAGGTAAAGTTTTAGATCAGATTCTCAGCAATTGTTTTAATCTATCGCCAAGTACCAACCTGCTGACCAACAAATATGGGATTTGAGAGAGCATGGAGATCACCTCTTTGATCTCTCAATTCGAGAATAAACCAATCTGTTTCCTCAGAAATTGTGGTGAATTCAGAATCTTCATGTTCACCACAGGACCATCGGCCGAAAGTCTCGTTATTTTTTATCAGGACAGCCTCCAACTCAGAGGGATCAAATCCGTTAAGCCCTTCACACCAACCCATCTTCAATTTTAGCTGACCTGGCTTCACTAAATCTCCCATACTCGCTTTTGAATCCTCGGTTTCAGCAGTGAAACTGATTTCTGGACCACTGGTTACAAAACAATGACCTCTTCTGAGGCCAGCAAGAATCTCATCCTGGGTATTATCGTAGGCATAAACTCTATTTGCTCCAATACGGACTTCAGGGCGCATAGGACGATGAGTGTCTGTTCCGCTAGAAGCAACCATTCGAAATCCCTCATTGAGCCATTTGTAGAATTGGCGCAGTCCTGGTTCATTATGAGAGCCAACCCAACCTCTGTTCCAGACTTCCACATGCCTTGCGGGTCCGGGCATCATGTCCGAAAAAGCCCAACGACAACCTGTACAAATTGGGTGACCCTCACTCTTGGGATGAGCAATAATGTAAAGCGCTCCTCTATCTTGAAGATCTGAAGCCAGAGCGCTCATGGAGCTACCATCTTTGACTCGCCATTCTGTCCATTCGTTAACACCGAGGACAACAGCATGCCCATTGAAGGTTGTCAGTTCCACTCCGCCTAGAATGGTCATTGCCTCTCCAGCCAGACTCGTAATTTCGGGAACTGCTGACTGTGTATTGTGGTCCGTTAGGGCAACAAAATCATACCCCCTCTTCCAGGCTTCCTCTAGAAATTCTGCTGGACTGAAATCTCCGTCTGAATGGTAGGTATGCCCATGTAGATCACCGGTATACCAACCCGGACCACGCCGCCTCACTGAATCGGGCCTCATTGGGACAGGCTTTGGTCCTTTAGAATCTGTGGCTTCGTTCTCACAGAACACATTAATTTGATAATCCACGCTACCAGGCGGCAGGATACGGTGAACATCCAACTCAACAGTCCATTCTCCTGGCTCAATCGGGCCACTCAGGTAGCCCGGTGAAGCCCAATTTGTGGAAATAATCGGTTGTTGATCATCGTTGTTGTGCCTGGTTCCCCGTGCCCCATTCGGGCCATAAACGGAAATACTAAGTTGGTGTGGAATGTTCCCCACTCCTGGATGTTCTGGTGTGTGAGCAAATGCAAGTCGCAGTGTTTTGGTTCCATAGGGCACCTTAAAATTGTGCGGAACATGGGTGGCCATACTCTCCAATGTAAGATGTCCGTAAATTTCTTGTTTCATGAAGATGTGCCTATCTGTGTTTGTTACTATTTAGTCTTTGAAAGGCTTCTTACCTCGCCCATCAAGTTTATGCTACCTCGTTTCCGCTAACTCTTGTGATGCCAGAGAGTGTTAGTTCATTCTTACGATGGCAGGCCACAAGCCTCCCTTCACCAACGGACTCCAGTCTTGGGGGATTCTGCTGACAACTTGGACTCGCGAAAGAACATCTCGGAGCGAAGGAACAGCCGGGAGACAAATTGGCTGGGTTTGGAGGATGCCCCTGCAAAGGCTCGATACGAGATTTATTGGGGTTATATTCTGGCGTAAGGACGGCTGAAAGAAGAGCTGCAGTGTATGGATGACAAGGAGAGCTGTAAATCTCATCAGTTGGGGCGATTTCTACAATACGTCCTGCGTACATAACTGCGACACGGTCAGAAATGTTAGAGACGACATTCAGGTCGTGCGAAACGAAAAGATAGGTCAGACCAAGGTCTCTCTGTAAATCCTGAAAAAGATTCAGTATTTGAGCCTGTACCGAAACATCCAGTGCAGACACAGGTTCATCAGCGATCACAATTTTCGGTTTGGGAGCTAGGGCACGGGCAATCCCAATACGCTGCCGCTGCCCCCCCGAAAAAGCGTGAGGATAGCGATCACTCTGGGCAGGATCTAGCCCAACTCTCTCTAGGACTTCATAAACTCTCTCCTGCTGAATTCGCCGATCTTCAATTCGTGAGGGTCCATTTCTTAAAGATTCAGACACAATCTCAAAAACAGTCATCCTTGGATTGAGTGAAGCAAATGGATCCTGAAAAACAAAGCGGATGTGCTGCCAAGCATTCCGCCGATCCTGCTCGGACAAATTTGAAATCTCACGCATTTGTCCTCCGATAGCTAAACGAATCTTGCCATCAGAGGGATCTATCAACCCAGCAATGGTTTGACCAAGTGTCGTTTTGCCACAGCCCGACTCACCCACAAGACCCAGCGTTTCCCCTTCTTTTATCTCCAGACTCACCTCAGTGACAGCACGAATCGTTTTCTCTCTTCTACGGATTAACCCGGTTCGCTTCACAAACTGTCGAGACACTGATTCCACTTGCAAAGCCACGTTTGCAAGTGATTCAGTTTTCCCCCCTTTGTCGCTGACTGTGGTTACTCCCTTTTTTTTGAATTCTTCAGGAACACCTGCCCTCTCCAAAAAACACCGAACATTTGTACTACCAAGATTGATTGGAGGCCAATCTATACTGCACAACTCTGACCTGTTGTGTTGACAACGCGTTGAAAAAGCACATCCTGTGGGCCTCTCAAACAGTGAAGGAACAATTCCTGGAATGACGGGCAGCCTTGTTTCCTGATAACCAGCGTAATGTGGAGCAGCAGAAATAAGGGCTCTTGTATAGGGATGGCGGGGGTTGGAAAAAATTTGCGCAACTGGTCCTGATTCAACCACCTCCCCCAAGTACATAACCACAACTTCATCTGCAATTTCTGACACAACCCCCAGATCGTGAGTGATGAACAAGATGGACATTTCAAATTTCTTTTGGATCGTACGCATCAAATCCAAGATAACCGCTTGTGTGGTCACATCCAGGGCTGTCGTGGGTTCATCGGCAATCAACAGGCGAGGATGTGTCATCAGCGCCATAGCAATCATGGCTCTTTGCCTCTGACCACCTGAAAGCTCAAAAGTATAAGACTCCATTTGAGTTTGTGGATCAGGCATCCCGACTGCTTCCAGAACCTCAATCGCCCTGGCTCTTGCCTGGTTTTTGGTGACCCTTTCGTGTTGTCTCAGAGCCTCAACGATTTGATTTCCGATCGTGTAGAAGGATGACAGCGCCGTCATCGGCTCTTGAAAAATCATCGTTGCATCATTCCCACGTAACCTTCGTAAGACTTTCGAATCTGGCTTCAAACCAGCTAAATCTAAGAGTGTTCCTGATGGATCAGAGTAGTGGACCGTCCCCTGGTCAATCGTCGAATTGGCACCTGTGATCCCCAAGAGCGTTCTTGCAGTTACCGACTTTCCACAACCAGATTCCCCAACAAGACAAACTGTTTTACTTTTTGGAATATCAAAGGAAACTTCTTTAAGCGCTTGGAGGCGGCGCTTCTCTTCCCAGAAAGAAACAGAAAGCCTTTGAACAGACATCAAGAGATCAGGTCTCATAAGGATCCCCGGCATCTCGCAGGCCATCACCCAGAAAGTTCAAAGACAGGACTGCTAGTACGACAGCAAAGCCAGGAAGAAATAGCCAGGGAGCCGTCGAAATCGATTTGAGATTCTGCGCTTCCTGCAACAGCACTCCCCAACTAACAACTGGTTGCCGAAGGCCGATCCCCAGAAAGCTTAGTGACGTTTCAGCGATGATCATCCCTGGAATCGCCAGGGTTACCACTGCAATAATGTGAGAGAGGAAATTAGGAAGCATGTATTTGAAAATAATGCGCATCGGCCGATTTCCATCTAGCCTTGCTGCCTTAATAAAATCTTCATCTTTAAGAGCCATAAAACGCCCTCGAACAACCCGGGCGAGTCCGGTCCATCCAATGATCGAAAGGATGATTGTGATTAGGAAATAGGTTTGAATAGGTGGAGCTGTCGGTGGGATCGCAGCGGCTAAACCAATCCACAATGGGATCGAAGGAATGGACTGCAAAATTTCAATCATTCGCTGAATACCAAGGTCGATGAAACCACCAAAAAACCCTGAAATGCCTCCAATCATGATTCCCAAAATCAAACTCAGTGCGACACCCACCAAACCAATGGTCATGGATACACGAGTCGCATGGATCGTCCTACTGAGAACATCCCGACCCAGCCTGTCAGCACCAAAAAAATATACACGGTCACTTTTTTTAATCGGACCGAAGAGGTGTCGATCATAATCAAACAAACCCCAGAGATCGTATTTGTCCCCCTTCACCCAGAAACCCAGTGGAATAATTTTTCGCGGATCTTCTACGAAAGTTCGTTTACCAGAGTCATAGTCGACTTTTGAGCGATATCCAAGGACATGAAGCTTGAAAATTCTCTGGCCAGATCGATCCTGAACGAAGAAACGTATCGATTGTGGGGGAGCATAGACATCACGAGCTTTGTAGGTGGATTGTGAGTGAGGCGCCAGGAATTCAGTGAATGCAGCAACAAGATAAATAAATATCGTGAACAAGAATCCCAAAAAGCCCAAACGATGTCGCCTGAATCTTCGCCAGATCAATGTTCCATAACTAGCGTTTTCTGCAGAGAAACTCACATCATCTCTCCTTCCCTCGCTTGTCGTCTGATGCGCGGATCCAATAACATCAGGCAGAAATCTGAAAATAGAGTTCCCAACACAGCAAGGAAGCTCAGGAACATAATCAAGGAGGATGCGAGGTACAAATCTTCTTCTTTGAGAGCTTGCAAGAGCAGGGGCCCTGTCGTTTGTAGACCCAGTACGACAGCAACAATTGTTTCACCCGAGATGATTTTTACAAATAAGTCATTCAAATCGGAAACAAAAGGGTTCAGCGAATGTCTCACGGGATATTTAATGACCAGATTAAATTCCGTGAGTCCTTTCGCCCGGGCTGTCAGTACATAGGGACGATGCAATTCATCAAGGAGGTTAGCTCGAATTTTTCGGATAACTTCCGCAGTCCCAGCGGTCCCTAGAACAATTGTCGGTATCCAGAGGTGAGATAATAAATCGAGGAACTTATCGAATGACCAGGGAGAATTGATATACTTTGGAGAGAATAGTCCTCCAACGCTTTGGCCAAAGTAACGGAATGAAATGTAAAGGAGAATGAGTGCTAGGAGAAAATTTGGTACCGCCAGACCCACAAAACCTACAAAAGTGGCTGCATAATCTCCAAGAGAATACTTACGAACGGCAGAATAGATTCCGATTGGGATCGCTACGATCCAGATGAACATCAGGGTAACGATGGAGAGAGTCGTTGTCAGTCCCAGGCGTTGAGAAATCAATTCAGAAACTGGAACGTCCCATCCGAAAGAGTATCCAAAATCTCCACGAAAAAGAATATTTCCCATCCAAATCAGATATTGTTCAAACGCACTCTGATCGAGGCCATACATTCGGCGGAGATCAGCAATCTCATGCTCCTCAAAGACCTCCCCATACTGATTGGCCTCCAATACGATTCTATCCACGAAATCTCCAGGTGGTAGAATAATAATGAAAAAGGAGACCACTGTGATGACGAAGACCGTAATCATCATTAGAGAGAGTCTTCGGACGAGAAATCTAAGCATCTGAATAGGATGTCAATGCGGGGCGAAGATCTCGAATCAATCTCAATCTTCACCCCCAGTGACCTACTGCTTATCCTTTGTTATGTAAAAGGTTGAAAAGTTAGCAGGAGAAATTCCAGGGTACATCCAACCCTCCATCAGAGGCTCAGGTACATTGCGGAGGCGATTGCTGACAGCCCTGTAGTTTCCGGCTGGCAGAGCAATTCCAATGCGAGGGAAGTTATCTGTCACCAATTCCAAAAATTCACCCATCACTGCATCTTGCTTGGCGCCAGCGACCAATGGAATCTGATCAATCAGCTCCAGCATTCGCTTCACATTTGCGGGGGGCTCTACTCCTTCTTTCCCTTGGGTGTCATGAAATTTTTTCCAATCAAGGTCGTTGTCAGCTCCAAGCAAATCATTAGGTGCTAAGAGAGGTAAGCGACCCGCTCCATTTTCGGATAACCAAAGACCAATATCATTATCAGCTGCTCCGCGCCGACTGATCGATGTTGCATCCGAAAGAACCTCAATCACAGTTTCTACTCCGACAGCCTCCCAATACCCTTTGATCAACTCCATCATGTCAACCCAGTCGGACTTGAAGTCTTTGTTGACCGCAATGACAACGACAAAACGGTCACCATTAGGGCGCAACCGAAATCCGTCACTGTCTTTCTTGCTTAGTACTTTATCCAAATATTCTGAGGCAAGTTCAGGATCATATTCAGTGTACTGTTTGGCCATCTTTTCTGAATAAAAGGGAGACCTAGGACGTGGAGCTACCTGATATGGTTCTCCCTGCCCTAAAAAAACAACATCAATCAACTCTTCACGGTCAATTGCGTGGGACAGCCCGATGCGGAAGTTCTTGTCCCTGTAAACTGAAGCCCTAAAGGTATCAGGATGATTTTCAGGGAACTGAAAATTAGCAACATTCATATCGGCTGAGTCTGCAGCCACAAAACGGTAGTCTCCCTGCTCCATGTTTTCAAAGAAGACACTTCGATTAGCAGGTGTGGAGATATTAACTCGGCTAATATCAACTTCACCGGTCAGCGACTTTGCCAACTGGATTTCAGTATCCGCTGCTAAGACCCATTGACGGTAATCAATGTAGGGCAGTTGGTTACAGGCTTTATCCACCTTGAAATAGTAAGGATTTCTTTCGAACTTGAATTGCTCTTTTCCAAGGAAGGGTTCTTTGGGAATCCATCCATGCACAGAAGGGCGAGCCGGATTGTTGTATTCTGACTGCTTGCCATAGCTACCGACAGTAGCATTCCACCACTGTGTATAGTCTGTAGAACCATCTGCAGCCATGAGTTTTGCGACCCCATCAGGGTTCAAGCCCTTAATGAATTGTCGATGGTAGTGCTCAGCAAATTGGTTAACCCGAACTCCGTAGGGAGAGGCAAGGTTTTCTAATAACAAACCATTTGGATTAGACCATGAGAATTGAACAGTATGTTTGTCAACAGCCTTTACTGTTGCTTGCTCACCCTTGACAACCATGTAGCCACGCGGCTTGGATTGTATATCCTTGTTGGACTCAACGTACGTCCACCAAAACACAATATCATCAGCCGTAAATTCCTCGCCATCAGACCATTTCATCCCCTTTCGCAGTTGGAAGGTGTACGTTGTCGCGTCATCAGATATCTGCCAACTCTTGGCGACATTAGGTACAATTTCGCTTCCATCTACTGACCAACGCACGAGAGGTTCATATCCAAAGTGACGGAATTCGGCTAAACGGTTCCCCCCCGTCGTATCAACCATTGTTCCACCATAAACACCAATTTGCTCTGCGACCTCCACAACCAAGGGTTCTTCAGGAATCCGGTCACCAACTGCTGGGAGTGCTCCGGATGCTACCGCACTTGCTAGCATCGGTGCTTCATTGTAGCTTGAGCAACCTTGTGCTTGAGCAGAATTTGATAGTGCTGTGAATGCGATTACACCCGTTAGAGTGGAGAATCTGAAAAACCTGTTAAAGAATTTTTTTTTCATGATTTCCTCTACTGATCATTTTCAAAATAGAACCGAATCTAGATAAGCAGACACAATTATTTACATTTGGCCTCCTGAAAAAAAGGTCGATTTAGAAAATTGAGGCAAATTTAATTTGATGAAAACCTCAAAGGATAATAATCATCTTGATTCAATGACTCGATTTCTAATTTAGAGATTCCTAATTCAATGACTGTAATTGATAAATTTCTTCAATGTTTGACTGAGGTCCCTGAAAATCTGTCTCTTAATTAAAGTGAAATAAGAAATGGTCAAGAGAATGTTCAAAGATTAATTGTTTCCTAACCTATTTCCTCTAGCAATAACAAAGATTAACCTTTAAATCCTGTTTGGATCAAAGCCAGGGTGAAAAACACCCAATTGACTCGAAAGTTTTTCCAAGAATTATGAGGGATTAAATGAAAATCAACGTGGGTATTATTGGCTTAGGTGAAGTCGCACAACTTGTTCACTTGCCCATCCTTTCTGATCTAAACGAAAAGTATTGGATCAAAGCTGTTGCAGACATCTCACCATCTTTGAATAAATTTATTGAAAATAAGTACAATATTTCAGATAGTTACTCTTCACCATCTGAGCTCCTAAAAGATCCTGAAATTGATGCTGTATTTGTGCTGTCTCCAGATCAACATCACTTTGAATTTGTGCAGGAGGCTATCAAACTTGAGAAACATGTCTTCGTTGAGAAACCAGCTACACTAAACATCCAGCAACTGAAAGAACTCGTTAAATTAGAAGAGAATTTTCCAAATCAAATTACGATGGTTGGCTACATGCGTCGTTACGCCGGAACGTTCCTCAAGGCCAAGGAACTGATGCAACTAAGCCCCAAGAAAACAGAATATCTCAGATTTCGAGACATTATATGTGAAGGGCCATTTTTCGTTAGTCAAACAAAACCGATCTTTTCACCTGTTGATATCTCCTCGGATTTAATCGAAGAATCAAAGAAAAAGCGTAACCAACAACTTGATTGCGCACTCGGTTCAGAGACAAAAGCCGAACACAGGACTGCTTATCAAATGTTAACCGGCCTTGGTTGTCACAGTTTTTCTGCTGTCCGTGAGCTATTCGGATCCCCAATTAGTGTTAAGGCAGCAGCAGCATCTCATCAAGGAGAGCTACTCATCATCGTCCTAGAGTACGATGGATTTCTTGCAACCTATGAGTTAGTAAACAATCAAGAAATCGTTCAATTCGACGCAACCATTGAGATCTATCAGAGAGATCGTCGGCTCAAAATAAATTATGAGACTCCCTATATTCGCTATCAATCCTCTATATTAGAACTTTCTGAGTATGCTAAGGGGAACGCTCAGACCACCATCTACGGTCCTGATTACAAGGATCCTTTCGTCAATGAAATCTGTGAGTTTTACGACTGTATTGCTTCCAGTCGTAAACCAAAAACAAATTTAAAGGACTCGCTTGAAGATCTGGAATTATTTCAGAAAATCATTGAAACCTTAAAAAAATCGGAATGAGTATGAAAGTAACTATTGCTACCGCTCCTTGTTCTTGGGGAGTCTGGTATCCTGATGGAACTCCATCAGGAACACCTTGGCACATTTTTTTGGATCAGGCTGCTTCCGCTGGGTACAAAGCTCTGGAACTCGGACCCATTGGCTATCTACCAGCAAACTATAAGGACTTATCAACTGAACTTGATAAGAGGTCCATGTCAGTCTGTGCGGGAACGGCCTGTTATGCTTTCGATCAAATCAGCAATTTAGATAGTATTCGGGAAGAGTTAAATTCGTTATGCGCGCTGCTGGTTCAGATGAATGCAAAATATCTTGTGACCATGGATGAATCAGATGTTGGGAGATTCGGTGAAAAAAAATCAGATTTGACTCCCTCCCAATCAAACAAATATTTGCAGATTATCCGTGAGATGGCCGCCTTCACCTTCCAAGAACACGGCATAAAAACCGTTTTTCATCCACATATCAAGTCTCTCTACGAATATGAAAATGAGATCCAAAATTTGATGGAAGCAACCGGGATCGATCTATGTTTTGATACCGGTCATCACGCATATTCCAATGGAAGTCCTGAAGTAGGCGACCGCTCGGCGCTGGACTTTCTAATGAAGTACCCTGAGCGAATTGCTTACCTGCACTTTAAAAATGTTGATGGGCAAATCAAAAAACGAGTTCTTGAGGAAAACCTGGATTCAGACCAGGCATTTGATCTGGATGTGATGTGTGACTTGGAAGACGGAATTATTGATTTTCGCGAACTGAAGACTGTTCTTGAAACCATCAACTTCGAAGGCATTGGTGTAATTGAGCAGGACATGCCGAGAGCAACAACGGATCAAGCTTTCACTTCTGCTAAAAGGAACCTGAATTTTTTAAAAGAGGTGAATTTGGTGTGATTTCTATCAAATGTTTTAGGGGTTGTTTTCGACTGGATCCAACAAATGATTCATTGAAAAGTGCTCAAACTGCATACTGCTGAAAGCTCAACTCCATTAACTTGGCTAAACAAACTAAATATCCATTCGATACAAAATTACTCAAAAATTCCCTTGACCAATGCTGGTTTTCTTGTCTACTGCACACCGAAATTCTCCAAAATTGGGGGAAACACCGGTGTGAAATACTGAATTTTGGTTTACTGGAGGCAGAGCGAGCCTCCGGTTGTATTATTTCAGGGCGATTTCCCAGTCCTGGCAACATCGTAAGGAGAACTGGATGAAATATCTAATTTTCGCAGTAATTGGTGCGATTCTCACCGTGCAGTCAGCTGTCGCAACAGATAAAAAATTGACCATCTCTGTCTATTCTTTTGCTCAAGATGCCTACAAAAAAGCTCTCTACGATCCGTTTGAGGCGATTTGTGACTGCGAACTGGTGATCGAAACCGGCAACAGCGTCGAGCGGATGGCGAAAATCGAAGCCAATGCGGCCAATCCCGTAATTGACATGGCTGTGATTTCTTCTCATGACGCACTAGCCTTAGCCCGTAATGGACTTCTCCAGAATCTTGATGTCTCCAAGCTCTCCAACTACAATGATCTTTACGAGGCGGCTAAGAATCCTCTTGGTGAAAATTGGGCAGTTGGCTACACCTTCTACGCCAGTTCCATTGTCTATCGTTCTGACTTGGTTCAAATCAACAGCTGGAAGGATCTCTTATCCCCTGAACTTGCCGGCAGAGTTGCTCTTCCAAACATCACTGGGACTCAGGGACCTCTCACTCTTTTCATGCTGTCAAAGGCCCTTGGCCACCAAGGTTATGGCTTTGAAGAAACGATCGATAGCATTGGCGCCCAGGCTGATGACATCGTCACCTTTTATGTCCGTTCTTCTCAACTTGCCCAATTGATGAACCAGGAAGAAGTCATTGCAGCCCCTGTTGGGCGTTTTGCTTGGAGTAGATTTTCTAATAGTCCACTACCTTTCGTGTGGGCAAACCCCAGAGAGGGCCAAACTGGGGGAATGAATGTGATGATTTTGACCAAAGGCAATGGCAATGAAGAATTGGCTTATCAATTCATGGATTACTGGCTCTCCTTGGAGTCACAGACCCGCATTGCCAACGCCAAGATCGACAGTCCCGCAAATAAGAAAGTCAAGGTGTCAGATGAAGTTGCTGAGAGCCTTACCTATGGTGCTGAGCTCATCGATTCTCTCAACATCATCAGCCCCGCTGATATTATTGACAATCGTGAAGGCTGGGTTGAGCGTTGGAACACCAAGGTCATCAAGTAAATAGTTGATCAAACCTGACTGAGATCTCGGTGTGATTACTCCGAGATCCTCAATCTCATCATTCCCACCGTGTTTCAAAATCGTTTAGAGGGCTTGGCGCTTGCCCTCCCTGCAATCCTTTTCACAGCAACCCTCTTCTTGTTGCCTGTCCTCGTCCTCCTTTCAGAAGGCTTTCGGGTTGATGACGCTTGGTCGCTACAAGGCTATGCAGACTTTATCAGCAAGCCCCTCAATCAGATCGTCTTTTTCCGAACCCTAAAATTGGGCCTCCTCGTTGCCGGGGTCAGCGCCATTATCGGATATGCAACCGCATTCTCCATCTTCCATCTTCCGGCCAAATATCGTGGACGAATCTTTGGGCTCGTGGTCTTGCCCCTGATGATCTCGCCAGTCGCACGAACCTATGCCTGGATCGTCATTTTGGGCCGCACAGGAATTGTTAACGATGCCATCGTTGGATTGGGGCTCAGTGACACACCGATTCGGTTGTTATTTACTGAGACAGCCGTCTTTTTGGGATTACTTCAGCTATTTATGCCGCTGATGATCATTTCACTTATCTCAGCCATGGAAAACTTACCAAATGATGCAGTTGCGGCTGCCCGAGTTTTGGGAGCTAACTGGTTGCAGGTCTTTCTGAAGGTCATCCTTCCTCTGACCAAGGAAGGGCTGGTCATCGGAGGAACACTGGTTTTTACAGGTTCTCTCACTGCTTACATAACTCCTGCGATCCTTGGGGGAGCGAAGGTCTTGATGCTGGAGACACTATTGTATCAGAGAGTCAATGTGGCCAATGACTTTGTTTCTGCAGGAATCATTGCAACGATCTTGATCACGATGAGTTTTGGCTCCAATCTTCTCTTCAAACGAATTGCAACCGCCAGAGCGTAGTCTCTGAAATCACCAGCATAAATATCTTAACAGATCAGACAAAAATCATGTTGGCTCTTATTAATCATGTTGGCTCTTATTGTTAAATGTATTAGATCAAAATTTTTACCTGAACTCTTTGCACTTGGGAAAGATATGCGGAACAGCGTTCTTGGCAGAAAATCCTAATGGGGAAGTGGACACCATTTTTGATCATTGGACTGACCCTGACTTTCCTGATCGGGCCATTTTTTATCATCATCGCAGCAGGTCTATCAGCTGGAGAAAATTTGGCTTTT
>PBZZ01000100.1 GCA_002730365.1 Deltaproteobacteria bacterium | reverse complement strand
ACTACACAGCCTTGAGTTCAAGGAAGGTCACTTTTTCAGGGAATGCTGGAGAGACAGAGACATTGAGCATAGCAATCACCAATGATTCAGTTGTCGAGGGTAGTGAGACACTCAATGTGGGGATGAGCAATGCCAGTCACAGTGGTGTAAAGATCACGGATACGTCAACAGTGACAATTAGCAATGACGATAAAATTGGTATCACTTATCAAACTTGGGAGTGCGGATTTTGGAATTCAGGTGGTGGCTACTATGGTTTTCCCTCTTGGCAAAATTTATGGCCTTGTCCCACCTCTCCAAGCGTTCATCCTTGGAACAGCCAGTCATTTGAAATGAGTCAAGTGGGTAAGGTTTTATCCTCAGGCAAGTTAACTAGCGGTGATATCAACTTCAACTGGAGCAGTGGCAATGTATTAGATTCAGGTAGACGAGACTATATAGTCGTGAAATTGACAGGAAACTTCGTAATGCCAGGTGCTCCAGGTACGTCCTACTTGGTAAGATTCCGCAACCACGATGATGATGGTTCTATACTTAAAATTAATGGCGTGGAGATCATAAATGATTGGTCGGGACTTCACCCGCCGGCACACCGATATTCTGGTTGGAGGACACTGGTTGGAGGACAATCTTACAGTTACGAAAGACTCTTTAGTGAATGGGGTGGTGGCGCTGTTCTAAGGCAAGAGTGGTATATTTGGGGTCTTCATGGTTGGAAATATATGAATATTGGAAATGATTTTGAGTAAAAGCAAATTTGTCCAAATGGTGCCATCGTCTACACAAAATGCTATTGGAAACCTCTCTTTTAGTTGTTGTTCGAACCAAAGGAAAAGTAGCTACATAAAGCATTTTGCATACTAAGCTCACTCCGTCAACTTGATATTAGGTAGAAAAATTGCTCCATATGAAGTAGCAGAAAATAAAATTTTTCAGGTGTAATCACCTGTTCTCCCTTTCACACCCTAACTCCAGCTGCTGTGCTGGGAACACCCTTCACTTGCAGGTCAATGCAAGTTGTTCTCAAGCAATGAGTACATCGTCAATCCCCATGGATGGTGACTAGCCCTCTCTAGGGTCGGTCAAACTAAATTTCTACGAAAAGCAGAAAAAATTGGCACGAAGTATTTGTATGTCATTCAAAATATGGCATAGAAATAGTCATTAATACTTAGACATATATAACCTTGCCTGATCTGGGAGATAAATCATGCCTGGGCTGAGAAACTTAGTACCCCCTATATTTTTATGCATTTTTCTTCTCAGTTCGAGTTGTGCGCCTACAGAAGATGAAGTGATTACTGCTGATAACGTAGTGCGAGAGGGCTCTCCAGGAGTCTTGCTGGACAGTGCAGTTGGGGGTGTGGACTATTCGACCAGTAGCGGTCTTGGAGGCACAACAGACTCTGGTGGCACCTTTTACTACAAGCCCGGCGATCAGGTTAGCTTTACCATTGGCGGTATCTCACTGGGTAGTGTGAGCGGTGCAGCTAAGCTGACTCCGGTCGAGGTAATGGGTGCTTCCGGAACGGCTGATCAGAAGGTCGTCAATCTAAGTCGCCTGTTGCAGACCTTGGATGCTGATGGAGACCCAAGCAATGGCATCAGCATTAGTGATTCCACAAAGACCACCCTGGCCACAAAGTCCGTCAATTTCGATGTCTCGGTAGATGCTTTCGACAATGCTACTTTAGCGGTCACTTCTGCAGTAGGCAAAACGATGATTTCTGCGGCAACTGCCCTAGCACATCTGCACACGACGATGAAGCAGCAGGGCCTGGACAGCAAGATTGACAACGATACTGCTCTAAAAAATCTTGGTTCGATACTGGACAATTTCACGACAACGGAGCCGGGTTTCACCGTCACGCTGTCTGACAATGCAACTACTCTGGCTGAAAGTGGAAGTACCGATAATTTTTCGGTTGTGTTGACCTCGGCTCCAACTGGCAACGTGGTTTTTGACCTCGTAAGCAGCGACACCACCGAGGCTAGTGTCTACCCATCAAAACTGACTTTTGGCAAGGATAACTGGAGTGTTTCCCGGGAGGTGACGGTTACTGGGCTGGATGATGCTATCAGCGATGGGACCATTTCCGGGGCGATCACTGTGGCGATCAACCAAGATGAGACCAAGGACTCAGGCTATGACGCCTTGGCCAGTCATAGTGTGGTGACCACCATCAGTGATAATGACGCTACCCCAACTGTCACGCTAACTAGCTCGGATGTCTCAGTGGCGGAGAATCTAGGAGCGGCAACCCTAACGGCGACACTGAGCCTGGGTGCCGGCAGCGCGACGACAGTGAGTCTAAACATTTCAGGCAACGCAACCCTTAACACCGACTATTCGGTCTCAAGCACTTCCATCATCATCCCGGCAGGTAGCACAAGCGGCACAGCTACGACGACGGCAATTGCCGATCAGGTCGATGAGGAATCGGAGACGATCACTGTGGATGTGAGCGGTGTTTCTGGAGGCAACGGAGCCAGTGAGAGCGGAAATCAGCAAGTTAGCATCACGATTACCGACGACGATACAGCCGCTTTCACGGTCACTCAATCGAGCGGTTCGACCTCAGTGGCGGAGAGTGGCAGTAGCGATGATTTCACTGTTGTGCTGGGTAGTGAACCGACTGGCAACGTAGTTTTTGATCTGTCGGCCAGTGACAGCACCGAAGCCACCCTGTCAGCTTCAACACTGACCTTCACTTCATCAAACTGGAACAGTGCTCAGACCGTGACAGTGACCGGTGTCAATGACAACGTCAGTGATGATAATGTGACCAGCACGATCACCGTGGCCATCAACCAAGGCAGCACGAATGATGCTAAGTACGATGCGCTCTCGAGTCAGAGTGTGAGCGTGACCACTACTGACGGTGTTGATGCGGCGACCTTCACCATTGCAGAGACGGACAATGCAACCCTGGTCAGTGAGAGTGGAGGGACAGATACTTTCAGAGTTGTGCTGGGTAGTGAACCGACCGGTAACGTGGTCTTTTCACTGACGGCCGGTGATAGTACTGAGGTTTCTCTTTCAGCCTCGGTACTTACCTTTAGCACTTCGAACTGGAGTACAGCACAGACGGTGACGGTGACCGGTGTAAACGACAACGTTAGTGATGACAATGTGACCAGTACGATTACTGTTGCCATCAACCAGAGCAACACAGCTGACACTAAGTATGATGCACTCTCCAGTCAGAGTGTAACGGTGAGCACGACTGATGATGACACTGCCGCCTTCACGGTTACTGAATCTGGTGGCTCAACAGTGGTGGCTGAGAGTGGCAGTACCGACGCCATAGTTGTTACGCTGAGTAGCGAGCCTACGGGAAGTGTAGTCTTATCGCTGACAAACAGCGATAATGAAACCAGTCTTTCAGCCTCAACGCTGACCTTTACCCCGTCGAATTGGAACAGCGCGCAGGACGTGACGATCACTGGGGTTGATGACAACATCGACGACGACAATGTAACGAGCACGATTACTGTGGCGATCAACCAGAGCAGTACAGCCGATACAAAGTACGATGCTCTGGACAACAAAAGCGTGAGTGTCACTACGACAGACAACGATTCAGTTCCTACATTGACCCTGGCAGCTTCTTCTTTGAACCTTGCTGAGAGTGGAGGAACGGTCACTCTGACAGTGACGATGAGTGCCGCCGCCACAGCTGACACTACGGTTGCCCTTTACACTTCCGGCACGGGTGTTTTGAGCACAGACTATTCAATCTCGAGTACAACACTGACAATCGCCGCCGGCAGTACTTCTGGTACGGTGACTCTGACAGGAATCGCAGATCAGACTGACGAAGATTCAGAGACAATTATTGTGGACATCAGTGGCGTCTCTGGGGGCAACGGAGCCGGTGAAAGCGGCATACAGCAACTGGTCGTCTCAATTATTGATGATGATACTGCTGCTTTTACAATTGCCGAGTCCAGTGGCTCAACAGTGGTGGCTGAGAGCGGTGGTACGGACACCCTGACCATTGTGCTAGGCAGTCAGCCCACCGGAGATGTAGTCTTAAGTCTGAGCGCCAGCGACAGCAGTGAAGCCAGTGTCTATCCATCCTCACTGGGTTTTGGTACAGACAACTGGAGCACTGCTCAGACAGTCACTATCACGGGTGTCGCCGATACAATCAGTGATGGCTCAATCGGTAGTACGCTCACTGTGGCGATTAACACCAGTAGCACGGCCGATACAAAGTATGATGCGCTCTCCAGCCAAAGTGTCAGCATCACCACTAACGACGATGAGGCCTCACCTTTGGTGACACTGACAGCCTCAAGTTCCTCAGTAGCCGAAAACGGAGGGACTTCCACCTTGACGGCAACACAAAATGTTGTGACAGCATCGAACACCACGGTGAACCTGAATACCTCTGGCAATGCGACACTTAACGCTGACTATTCAATCTCCAGTAGTACGATCACCATCTCCGCAGGCAGTACCTCTGGTACGGCTACATTGACAGCGATTACCGACCAGCTGGATGATGATGGGGAGGCAATCGTTGTTGACATCAGTAGTGTCTCCGGGGCCAACAGTGTGGCTGAAAACGGTACGCAGCAGACGACTGTGACAATCACCGATGATGATAACGCTTCTTTCACGGTTACCCAGACCAGTGGTTCTACAATCGTGGATGAAAGTGGCAGCGCGGATAATTTCACAGTTGTGCTGGGTTCTCAGCCAACGGGCAACGTTGCATTTTCACTAGGCGCAAGTGACAGTAGTGAGGTCAGTATTTCGCCCTCGACACTGACTTTCACTTCATCTAATTGGAACAATGCCCAGACGGTCACTGTCACCGGAGTCAGTGACAATCTAGATGACGACAGTGTGACAAGCACTGTGACCGTTGCCATCAACACCGGCAATACAGCCGACACCAATTACGATGCGCTCTCCAGTCAAAGTGTTAGTGTCACTACCAGTGACAGCGACACGGCCTCTTTCACAATTGTGCAGACCAACAACTCAACCTCTGTTGCCGAGAGTGGCAGCACTGACACTTTCACGGTTGTTCTTGGTAGTCAACCAACCGATGACGTGGTTTTCAGTGTGATGGCCGGTGACAGCAGTGAAGCTACTGTTTCCCCTTCCACACTGTCCTTCACTTCATCAAACTGGAATACCACTCAGACGGTTACAGTGACGGGAGTGAATGATGATGTGGATGATGGCTCAGTGAACAGCACAATCGCAGTAGCGATCAACACTGCCAGTACTGGTGACTCAAAGTACGATTTACTTTCCAGTCAGAGTGTGACCGTTAGCACCAGTGATGGCGATACCTCTGCCTTTTCTATTGCAGAGACTGGTGGTTCGACAGCAGTTTCGGAGAGTGGTAGTACCGATACTTTCACGGTTGTACTGGGTAGTGAGCCGACTGGCAATGTAGCTTTTTCATTGAGTGATAATGACAGTGATGACTCGGAGATCAGCCTCTCCTCATCGACATTGACCTTCACTTCATCAAACTGGAACACTGCACAGACGGTTACTGTGACAGGAGTCAACGACAATGTGAGTGATGACAATGTGACCAGCACTATTACTGTGGCTATCAATCAGAGCAGTACAGCTGATATGAAGTATGATACTCTGGACAATCGAAGCGTAACGGTGACTACTACCGACAATGATACTGCCGCTTTCGCAGTCACTGAGTCTGGCAGTTCGACGGTAGTATCTGAGAGTGGCAGTACCGATACTTTCACTGTTGTGCTGGGTAGTGAACCAACAGGCAATGTGGTCTTCTCGCTGACAAACAGTGATAACGAGACAACTCTTTCAGCTTCTACACTGACCTTTACTCCTTCGGATTGGAATAGTGCTCAGACCGTAACAATTACAGGGGTTGATGACAACATTGACGACGACAATGTAACCAGCACTATTACTGTGGCGATCAACACCAACAATACGCTTGATGCAAAATACGATATGCTCGACAATCAAAGCGTGACGGTGACTACTACTGACAATGACTAATCTTTTGAATGCTTATTGCTCGCTGCTAAAATAATGTAGAAAATCAGTTGAATTAGAGAGAAGGACTTGATGAAGCTTCTATTGAGAGACCCTTTGAGCCTGCCTTGTTGAAAGCTGCCACTCGGTAGTAGTAAGTCGTGCCAGGCGTCAGACCAGTATGAACATAAGAGTTGGTCACAATATCCTTGATTGTTTGGACTGTGATACTGGTATTCGGATCACCTTCGGCGTTCGTTATATGTTTTAGATTCTCTGTAATTTCTTCAGTATTCCAGTAAATCCTATAGTTGCTGGCATTACTAACTTCGTCCCAAGAGAGAGTGATCTGCTGAGAACCAGCGACAGCCTCCAAGTTGCCTGGAACGGTAGGCGGCATCTTCTCTTTATAGGAAATTGTACCCTCATCCCCGCAGCTGAAGAGCAAAGAGGAAAAGAGCAAAGCAGCTAGGATTCTGGTGGACATGAAACCTCTAGTAGTGTTTGCAGTTTTAGGATTTTCAGTGAGATGCAATCAAAAGTTACATTTTTGTAGCACAGAGATTTCTGATGTGCAAAGTGCAATCCGAGATTCGTAAGGAGAGGCAAGCAAAATCCAAACTGACAACAGATCCTTTTGAAACAACTCTGCCGGTCTCCATCCTCACCTTTTCCTAATGCGGGACATCATTTGTGTAGCCAATTCCTCTGACCAATGACTCCAGCGTATTCGTTGTCATGTCTGCAATGAAGACATCACAACTCCCGCTCGCAAATGCTGTGTATTCTGTGCCTATAGATCTGTGGGTTGTGAGTCAAGTTGTGATTTATCAGCGTCTTGGACTTCCTAAGTTTCTGTACATCTGAAACAAAATTTTGCACACTTTGAGGAAACGTCTTGGTTGGCACCTCCTTTGTAAGCCTTAGGCGATACCACCATTTAGGTTCAACTGAGAAAACAGGGTTGATTCGACCCCCACGCTGTCTGTCGGGAGAGAGTTTGTGATGAAAGGTGCTTGGAAATCCATCTACTTGGCCTTGGGCCTCTTGACGTTGGTTCCACAACTGTCACAGGCTCGTTTGAATGAATCATTGACTCAATGCCGAAGCCGCTACGGAGAGCCCAAGCAGTTATTGGCTAACTCTGCTAGTCAGATTGTGGGAGGGATTTTTGAGAGTCGAGATGTCCGCATTGTGGTAGAACTCAACCGTGAACGCATAGTGACTGCGATCGAATACGAGATCCCTGCGGACTTTTTACGGGAGCGCAGAAACGAGTTTGTGGACCGGCTGGGTGAAATTTATAGTTTTCCGAAGAGTCAGGAGCTGCAGCCTCCCACCCCCTTCGCTTCTTCTGCCTTTTTCAGCATCGTTAAAGGACGAGAGTACCTGGTATTTGACGAGGATGCCCAAAGCCAGTTTGACTGTACAACCCAACCAGATTTCTGCACCTATCAGCGCACGGTGGAGCAGATTACGGCTTGTGAGCAGAATCTGACCTCCACCGAAGCCAAGTACCGTCAACTGAGCCAAACTCGACGAGTCCCAGTGGTGCAGGATCCAGCATCGCCAATCAATCCCCGCCACGCTATCAGCCCCGATCTGAAGACCATCTACTTCCTTGAAGAAGACCTGACAACAGGACGAGAACGTCATCGCTTCGAACCGCTAGATTCTCAAGCCCAACTGAGCAAAGGACAAGCAGCGCTTCAGCAGTGTCAGGACTTCACCACCCGCTATGTCCGAATTATCGAATCTGCTGAACCAGGTTTTGATAATTTCTGAGTAGTCCGGGAAAATACCCTCTTGCTCCAATCTGTAGATACTGAAAATTAAAATCGTATTTCAGTGTTGCCAGTCATCAGAACTCTGCCATCCTGAATTTTTTCCTTCGCGCAGAAGTACCCTCTTGCTGTCTATCTCTCTTCCTAGTCGAAAGCACAACACGTGACTTTTTCCAGAAAAACCGGGCTTGCCTGGTTGCAGCGTCGTCTTGGCTTGCATGAAGAAGCCGAGCGCCAGTATTGGGGTTTGCTGCTGCCCTTGTTCCTACTGACTCTGTTCTCGTGGATTGATCACCTGATCATGGTCCCGTTGAGTGCAGAGATTTCTGCAGCTACAGGACTCTCCCCAGTGCGCAGTGGTCTGCTAGTCTCGGTGTACCCAGCAGCTGCAGCTGTTTCAGCCTTTATTTTTGCCCCCTAGTCAGACCGATTGGGGCGTAAGCGACTTTTGCTCTACTTGGGATCAGGTTTTGTGATCTCCACCTTTGGCTGTGCGCTGGCACAAGGGGTGTAGAGCTTCTTCCTTTTCCGTATTATTTCAGGAGCTTTTGCAGGACCGATCATGCCGAATTGCCTGGCCTATGCTGGGGATGCACTGCAAGGGAACCGAAGAAACCGAGCCCTTACAAACATCATGCTGGGTTTTACATTGGCTTCGATTCTGGGTGTGCCAGTCGGATCAGCCTTGGCAGAATTGGTCTCCTGGCGCTGGACCTTCGGTGTGATTGGGGTAGGGGGCTTGCTCTCACTACTCTGGTTGGGCCGAATTCCACCAATTGCAACTGGGGCAGAACGCGTTACGATTGGCCGTCAGTACACGCAGATGTTCGGTCTCTGGAAGCGTCAGGAGGTGCGCTGGGTGTTTGCGATGCAGTTTTTCATGTTGATTGGTTTGTTTGGCTTCATTTCTCACATGAGTATCTGGCTAACGACCAACTACGGACTTTCTGCCTCCACAATTGGTCTCTTCTACATGCAGGGGGGATCGGTAGCTTGATCGGAAACCAGGTTGCTGGTTGGCTTTTGCAACGGGGATTGCGTTTCAGCCTAATCGGGATCGGTTCTGTCTTGATGGGGACCGTGCTGATGCTCTCCACTCAAGATCTCTTACCGGGGCCGTGGATGGGTGTCATGTTTTTTGGCATCATGCTTGGCGGGTCGATGCGGATGCCTAGCCTGCAAACTATCCTGATTGAACTGACGTGCAAGGAAATCCGTGGACACTTGATGGCGATGAGCATGATCGTGTCTAACATGACCATGGGTTT
>PBZZ01000099.1 GCA_002730365.1 Deltaproteobacteria bacterium | reverse complement strand
TTCGGAGTGCTTCCCTCAGCTCTGATCGAATCCAACTCACTGCTTGACCTGCGAAGAGGGGTGCATTCATTTCAGGAACCCTGTGTGGGTAGAGTAATCGATGACTCTGCGCATTCGGCAACATTGAGAGCATGATCAACGAGTTCTCGAGCTTGGGCCTTGGAGCCTTTTAAAGCCTGTTGGACTCTTTGGGGTGTCAGATGTTCCACGAACTCTTTGAGTGTGATCTCCTCTGGCTTTTTACCAATCTCTTTTTGTAACAGACGAAAAAGGCTACGGGCACTGCTTTGTCCTTGGTTATAGGCAGCAACGGCAAGTACCCGTTGCACTTCGGGCCGCGGTTTCCAAGTGGACTTACCATAACGCCATTCGGACTGCAGGTAGTGTCGGAATAGCAGCGTGGAAAGAAGCATGTTGGTCTCAATATGAAAGATATTCCCCGGCTCTCCAGCATAGCTCTCCTCTAGGGCTGCGACATAGTGAGCATGAATCGGAGCATACGCAAGAGACAGGGGTCTACCTTGCCGAAGTCGGTTCAGTCTACGACGTATCTGTGAAGTGTTTGAGGCATAAGGCAGTTGTTCCTCCTGTAATCGTTTTTGTACTTCGGGAAGGAGTAGACTGGCTGAACGGGTGGGAACTACCATTTTTGGGGGCAGGCTGAGATTTTGTGGTAGTTTTCCCTGGTATCCTAACTCTTTGAGAACTCCTTGCCATGTGGGATCGGCATAGCGTTGCTGCAAATGATGTAATGCAGCGTTCAGCCGAGTTTGCTCCTCGGTTTCTTCACGCAGTAATTCAATCTGCTTGATAGCGATGCCTGTCAATTGACCAAGGCCCCTTGCTCCACTGGCGCTGACAGCCTTGTAGTCCAATCGAGATTCTTTGAAGAACAAACAGAAGATAGTTGGGTAAGATACTTCAAGAAAGAAAGCACTAGTCTGGATCGCACTCAGTGTTCGAACTAGTGCAAGCTCTGGAAATCCATATTCTGATTGAGCTAGGAATCTCTGTAGATTTTCTTGAAACCAGTAGCTACTCAAAAAATAGTGGTGTAATTGGTTCTGGCTTCGTTGCCCTGGCAGAGCTTGAGTCCCCCAATGATAGTGCCAGCGTGCCAGGGATTCTTGAAGAAGTAAATAGTTCGTAAAGCGTTCAACGGTAGGTGTAGTTGGTTGATCTAGTCGTAAGATTGGAGTGAAGGAACTCGACTGACGAGCCAAGTTTAACAAGCGTTCAGGAGTGTAGGTAGAAGGCTGCTGGAAGTGTTCCAGGGAGAGTGGTCGAGAAGGACGCACGGGTGAACCAAAATTCCTAGAAGGATCGAGTTCGGGTAGGTGATATGTGGGGGAATAGTCGAAGAGTTGCTCTTGTTTTAGGGAGAGCAGCGATTGAGGCCAGAGCAGCATCGCCAAGGCACTGACCATCAGAATTCTTGCTATCAACTGCTTCCCTAATTTTTAGAACAAGGACATCTGCTGCACCTCTCGTTTGGGAGCCTGTTGTCCCCAGGTAACAGATACGGTTTTGATTCCACTCCGTGAGTCATAGAGCAACTCACCATGCTCCAAGGCGTAGAGATGAAGATCACGAGTTACCTCGACATCGACCTTACAATATTCAATGATTTTATCTAACTTGTCTTCACGATACCACTGGAGTGCCTGCAATCCGTCAGCTGATTTACCAGCGCCCAGTGTGGGTCGGGCGAGTGACTCTAATTTTAGGCGGTGCCCGAGTATTTTCTTCAGCTCAGTCAGCATATCCAGATTGGGCAAGCCAGCTAGTTCCGTCCTTAGTCTTGTCCGCTGTTCCTGCTGGCCTGCACATTCACCGGCCAAGACGCGGTAGTCGAATTCCACGTGGTTGAAGCCCACGATCAAATCAGCCTTACGGCAGTGTTCCAATAGTTGTGGTGCTTGATAGTCTAAATAGACATGGTGTTGTTCATCGAAGCTGTCCCAGATTACCCCGACAGACATTCCCATGTCTTCAATATTGTTCCAGCCGCCAACTTCCTCGGCTGCGCGCTTCGTTTCCAGGTCAAAGTACAGGATCCGTTCCATCGTCCCCCAGTGCAGGAAAGACATAAATGATTGATTACTACGAATTGTTGCAGGTAGCGCCAACGGTTTCAACCGGGGAGATTCGCAAGGCATTCCGACGCCTCGCAAAGCAATACCATCCAGATTTGCAGCAACACAAATCCGAGGCAGACCAGCGGGAAGCACAACGCCGCTTCGTGCAACTGACCCAAGCCTACGAGACCCTGAGTCATTCAGCAAAACGTCAAGCCTATGACTCACAGTGGCGGAGAACCACTCAGCAGGCAAAACGCTCCCAAACACACCAAAAAGCCTCCACAAACACAAGTTCTTCGCGGACGTGGAAGCGATCCTATGAGCGCCCAAGGGAGGATTTCACAGATTTTGCTGAAACGTCGCTGGAAGATTTGCTGAAAGATGTGGAAGGGTTGCTCAAACAATTTGGTGTTCAGCGAACCGATCCTTTGGAACTCCTGCTAGAGTGGGCTCGTCGGGTCTATCGCGAAGTGATGGAAGCCTGGCACGAAGAGAACTCCTCTACTCATTCTACTTCAGGCACAGAGCAATCTCGGTCGGGTGAAAAAACTCGCAGACCTGAAGAAGAAAAAACTCAGGCCCATGATGATCCACGAGCAGATATTGAAGCCGAATTGGAACGTCTTAAGCGTTATCAGCATACGAATCACCAGCAGACTCGTCGTCAAACAGCAGAAACGGATGTTCATGATGAATTGGAGCGCCTTAAGCGCAAATACCGTCCCTGAAATCCTAATGGAGAGATAGAATGTCCGCCAGTCTGACTGCTGCCCGAATCGCAGTCCTGATTCCTTGCCTTAACGAAGAAGTGACGATCAGCAAGGTGGTTCAGGATTTTCGCAAGGAATTGCCAGGAGCTACCATCTACGTCTTCGACAACAATAGTACAGATCGTACAGCTGAGCTTGCTAAGGCGGAAGGGGCAGTCGTTATTCCAGAGCGTAAGCGCGGCAAGGGCCACGTAATCGCCTCAATGTTCCGTAAGGTTGAGGCAGAATACTATGTAATGGTGGATGGAGACGATACATATTCTGCATCACATGTGCAGGCCTTGCTGCAGCCGTTACTGGATGGAGAAGCTGATATGACCGTGGCTACTCGCTTGAACGAATATGAAGAGGAATCTTTCCGCCCACTCCATGTCTTTGGCAATAATTTGGTTCGCAGTTTGGTCAACTGGATCTTTAACAGTAATCTCGAAGATATCATGTCTGGTTACCGGGGTTTCAGCCGAGAACTAGTGCAGAATCTACCCGTATTAGCCAGTGGCTTTGAAGTGGAAACGGAAATGACGATTCGAGTGCTGGATTATGGTTACACAATTCAGGAAGTAACCGTACCCTACCGAGAGCGCCCAGAAGGTTCGTTCTCCAAGCTGAATACTTTTCGAGATGGCTTTCGCGTGTTGTATCAGATCGCCAGTATCGCCAGATCCTACAAGCCTATCTTATTTTTTGGGGTATTGGCCTTATTTTTTGGCCTGATCGGTCTGATTGCGGGTGGAGAAGTGATTGTTGACTATGCGGTGGATGGCTATGTAAACAAGGTGCCAACAGCGATTCTTGCGGTAGGCTGTATGCTCCTCTGTTTTGGTAGCATTGGCATTGGTGCGATTCTGGATACACTCAATGCCCGTTTCCGTGAAGTACTGCGTTTACTACAGCGCAAATAAGCTAGTTTCTGGCGCACGTGTTGCTTAGAAGGTCCACGTGTAGGCTAGGCGAAATCCGGTAGGATCGACCAAGGCGACAGGTCCAACAGGCAATTCATTTTGAACTCCTTGTGGTCGCGGTGCTGCAGGATTCCAGACAGAGCGAGAGCCAATCAGAGCTCCAATCAAGCCACCAACCACGGTGCTGGTACCAATCGTACGAAACTGCTCACGACTGGTTCCTGGACGCAGAAAAGTGAACCAGCCCCCAAGCATCAGGCCTGTTCCAGCGCCATAGGCGACATTGCCAACGAGATTGCGACGTTCACTGTCGGCAATTTGACGCTGTGCTAGTAAGTCAAAGCGTAAAGCGCTTTCGGAGTCGTCAGAAAATGTGCCTTCATCGAGGTACTGTTCATCTTGCTGAACAGGCTCTTCAAAAGGATCGCCTTCTGGAACGGGCTCGGTCGCCAGGGGATCTTCCATGGTTGGCTCCATCTCAAAATCCTGCTGTAATAGCGGATCGTTGGCCATATCCTGATAAGGATCATCGAAAAATGCCTCTTCGTCGGCAGATCGAAATTCACCAAATGGGTCTTGCTGGGCCATTACTGACCAGGGATTGAACGTAAGCAGCAGCAGGCAAAGCCAAATGGAAAGGTGTGAACGCATGCCGGATTCCTGAACAGCAGGGTTTGGAAGATGTTGCCTTGAAATGGATGCAAAACCCATTCACTCTCTGCACCAGACACAACCGGGTTCTGCTGGAAAACTCCAGCCTTTTGAAGAATATTGAGAACATGGATACGCTTATGCGACGTTTTTGGCCGGCGGTGCTGCTATTGATCTTCAGCCTTGGAACCCCAAAAATTCAGGCTCAGGAAACAGGTCCACTGCTGATGCAACAGGAACTGGGCTATACTTTGGCTGGTACAGTGGCCGGTGTTGGACTGGGCGTTCTTGTCTGGTTCATGGATCCACTTAATCCAGATGTGACACTGCGCGATACTACAGTAGATGGACTAATTGTCGGTACGCTGCTCGGTTCCATGTTCGGTTTTTACATACTACAGAATGCGTTGGTGGAGCCCCGTACCAATTCGCTACCCAGTGGTCTTGAAGATCTGCTGGGACAATCGAAGAGAGATCAATTGCCCAGCCCGGTTGCCCACACTGGCCTGACCATTCCCATGACTTGGAAGTTTTAAGGAGGCCTCCCATGAGCAAGTGCACCCGAGTGATCGCAATCTTTTTGTTACTTGCCTGCTTGTCCCAGCCAGTTGCCTGGGCTCAGCAGGCTCAAGAAGGTCCTGGCATTGAAAACTTTTTGGATGGAGCAAATGGTGGCCGTGGCCCTGTGATGCAGTCTGTCTTCTGGAACACTCTCTATGGTTCTCTCTGGGGAGCGGCGATCGGAATATCATATCACTTTCTCTCTGGAGCCGCATTTCGAGAATCAATTTCGGGAAGTATGACCATCGGGGGGTTGATGGGCTATGGTCTTGGACTCTATTTAGTCATCAATGGTTTCAGTTTTAACCAAAATCTGATGCCAGTGCTGCCAAAGCCGAATTTTGGGCCACCAACCGATACCCAGACTCAAGTACAGAATGAACAACCGACCGATCCCTTAGCTTTCTGGGCGGCTCCTTCAGAAGATGGCCAGTCCTGGCAGGCTGGTTTGCAGTTGCGTTTCTGAAAGGCTTACGCTGAGTTCCAATGACCGGATCACGTGTCCGAGCCTTACTGCTGGCCCACTGGCAGGAGTCCTTGCTACTACTACTGCTAGGACCCCTTGCCTTGTATTTTGCTCTCTCCAACTCCACCTCTGAATCACTACCGCTGCTGCCCTTGCCGGAAAGTCAGGTGCTACAGTTGGAACAGATTACTCTGCAAGATTATCAAAAAGACTTCAAACGTTGGACCTTAACGGGTCTTCGGGCTTTGATGGCTGAGGATAGTTCGGTCATGAATGTAGAGCAACCTCGATTGCGCCTGCATCCTAGTCCTGAAACGATACCATTCACAGACACTCTAGTACGTGCCAACGAAGCTTTGATCGACTGGCGTCGGCAGTTGGTGGAAATTCGTGGCAAGGTCGAGGTAGAGCGTGATGGCAAACTATATTTGCAGGCAGAGCGCGCTATATATGATTTGCAAACGGAAGTACTACAGATGCCGGGAGCAGTACAAATGACCTGGCAGGGCAGCGATGTCGATGGCGCAGATCTGCGCTACGAACTGAAGGCTGGATTGGTCAAACTCCGCGGTGTGCATTATCAGCGTTGATTGATTTGCCAGTTTCAGGATGAGCTTGAGGCAGGAAGATAGGCTTTTTCGTAATTCGGGGATGCAGGCTAAATAAGGTTATGAGTGATTTTTATAGTTCACAGGAACTTGAACAGCTATCACAACGGGGAGTTCGAATTCTGTTGGTGGAACAGACTGCAATCCGTCGTGATGTGGATCTTCAGCAACTAGAGTCCGGGGTTGTGCTACACCCCGGTACTCGCTTGCAGGGTCAGTCCACTCGGATAATGGCAGGAGCTGAGATTGGCCCTGGGGGCTATGTGGTCTTAGAAGACAGTGTGGTTGGCCCAGGTGCAATCGTTGGAGATCAAGGACCCGTTTTCTTGAGGCAAAGCTGGGTCGGCCCTCAAGCGGTCCTCGGTATGGGTGTTGCCGAAGAAGCTGTTTTTCTTGGAAGAGAACACTCTGGAGCACCTCCCACTACAGGTGTGGGATTTCGAGTTCGCAAGGGAAGTCTCTACGAAGAAGGTGCTTGTTCGGGTCAACATACTGACACTAAGATGACTTTGCTGATGCCGTGGGTGACGCTGGGGAGCAATATCAACTTCTGTGATGTTCTGCTCGCTGGGGGAACTGGTGATCCACCAAGTCAATTTAGTGAGGTTGGTAGTGGTGCGATTCATTTCAACTTTACCATTCGAGGTGATAAAGCAACAGCCTCCTTACTGGGAAATGTCTGTGAAGGTGTTTTCCTGCGTTCAGAGCGGCTTTTCATTGGAGGAAATTGTAGTGCCTTGGGTCCATTGTTGGCAGAGTTTGGAGTCTTTTCAGCAGCAGGAGCGCGTCTTTCTGGACAGCTAGCTTCCGGCCTGAATCTGGGTACTGCTCATTTGTTTGGACACAAGAGCTATGATCCTCGTTGTTTCCCAAATTTACGTTGGATTGTGTCAACTCAACTGCAATTCTTTGGTGAATTGGTTGCTCTTTTTCATTGGTACGACCAAGTTCGTGTTCGGATGGCGAGGGATGCTTTTCAAGAGAGCCTCTATCGCCAAGGTCAGTACATCGTTCAACGTAACCTGGAAGAACGGATTGCACAACTGCAACTATTGACAGAACTGGTAGCAGAGAATCAATCTCATAGTGAGCGAGTTTTGCCAGGAACGAAGCTAAAAGATCAGCGTGCTTGGTTGAAAAACTGGACACGAAGAAAAGAGCAATTACAAAGCTATGCTTCTGCCCCAAAGTTGGCACCTGAGGGTTTGCTCCGAGAGTTGGTAGATGCTGAAGAATCCTACACGAGAAGAATTCAGCAACTATCCCCAGCAACCGCAGAGGCAGGACAACGATGGCTTGAGAGTATTGCAAAACCATTTTGTGAAGGAGGACTAGGATGAAACATCCAGCAAGCAAGTGGCTCATGGCCACTGGTGCATTGTTTGGAGTGCTTGCGGTCCTCAGTGGTTCGATGGGATCTCACATGCTGCGTGACCAGTTAGAAGCGTTCAACGGTACCGCGAATTTTATCTTGGCCTCAAACTATCTTTTTTATCATGCGGGAGGCTTGCTCTTCACAGGCTTGCTCTTAGAACGTTTGGAACGGCAAGGATTTTTGTACGTGGGAATCTTTTTCATAGTGGGTAGCTTCCTTTTCTGTGGAAGTCTTTTTACCTACAGCTTAACTGGTTTGCGCGGAGTAACCGCTGTGGCTCCAATTGGTGGGATGAACTTGATTCTTGGATGGTTGACACTGGTGGTGACCTGCGTACGCCTGCCTTCTTCCAAAAAATCCTAAATGGAGAATGCCTATGTACCTGCACGGGCTCTCCAGCATTCATCCACAAAAGAGCCGGATTATAAATATTGCCCAGCTCTGGTTGGATTGTTTTTTCTTCTGCACACAAGCCCATTGATTGCTCACAAGCTCCTCCGGAAGCTGTACAAGGGGAAGACTGGTGTTAGGAGGCTCGATCTCATTGAAAGAAACCCTCCAACAGTTGGTCAAAGAGCATGTTGATTCGCCACCGCTA
>PBZZ01000098.1 GCA_002730365.1 Deltaproteobacteria bacterium | reverse complement strand
GTTCTTAAATTCTTCCAAGAAAAATTTAGAACTTATTTTTACTAAGAAGTCTCAACTATTTCAAACTCAGCAAGCGCTAATTTGCTAGTCAGCGCAATGTACTAAATCGAAGTGTCGCTGGCATTACGAGAATCATTAGTTCGAGATACTTTTACATAACAATTTAATTTTCCGGCTAACCTCATCTGCAATATATTGTTAGGAGATACATGATTCCGGCAGCTTTTGAATACCATCGGGCAGGCAGCGTGTCCGAAGCACTGTCGTTGATGGCCCAACACGGTGAAGACGCAAAGATCATTGCGGGAGGACATAGTATGGTTCCCGCCATGAAATTACGATTGAGTACACCCACTACAGTGATTGACTTGGGGGGGGTCTCTGATTTAAAGCATATCACGGACAAGGGCGATCACATCGCTATCGGTGCGATGGCCACGCATTGGATGGTTGAATCCTCTGATGTCATTGCAGCAAAAGCTCCAGCTCTGCGAGATGCTGCTGCTTCGATTGGGGACGTACAGGTGCGCAATCGTGGAACAATCGGTGGTGCAATGGCTCACTCTGATCCAGCAGCTGACTATCCCGGTCCAATCTTGGCTCTGGACGCTAGTATGGTGATTCAAGGCCCCAGTGGGCAGCGAGTGGTTTCGGCAAAAGACTACTTTGTGGCTTTGTGGGAAACTGCGGTCCAACCAGATGAACTACTGGTTGAGATTCGAGTCCCCACCACGTCGATGAATGCGAATTCCTGTTATGAGAAATTCGCTCAGCCTGCTTCACGCTATCCCTACGTGGGCTGTGCAGTAGCTGTGGACAAGTCTGGAGGCACCTGCTCCGATGTGCGTGTAGGCTTTAGTGGTGTTGGCCACGTAGGCTTCCGTGACAGCAATGTTGAAGGAGCCCTCAAAGGACAGGCTCTGAGTGCAGCAAGTATCAAAGCTGCTGCCGATACAGCGACCAATGGTGTGGATGTGCTCAGTGATTGGTCCGTCAGTGAAGATTATCGCCGCGCAATGTCACGGGTCTATGCACGTCGTGCCTTGACCAAGGTTGGCCTCTAATTCTCTTTTCTAGAGGGGAGTTCATAATAATCTCCCCTCAAACCCATCACTACTTTCTTCCAGAATTTTCTAGTTCGTCCCTACGATTCACATAGCGACTATCTTCCACTTCACGGGGGTTTTCCATGTACCTCGGCATTGATCTTGGCACTTCTGCGATCAAACTCCTCTTGCTCAACTCCAAGCAGCAGATCCTAGCCGAAGCGAGTGTCGCTTTGACAGTTCATAGGCCTGAGCCACTTTGGTCTGAGCAGGAGCCAGAAGCCTGGTGGCATGCTGTTCAAGCTGGCATCAAGGAACTTTGTCAGCAACATTCATTGGCTCAGGTCAAAGGCATTGGCCTCTCTGGGCAGATGCATGGAGCTACGCTGTTAGATGTTCAGCAACAGGTTTTGCGGCCAGCAATCCTTTGGAATGATGGACGTTCTAACACTGAATGTGAATTCTTAGAGCGTCAAATCCCAAATTCGCGTCAAATCACTGGTAACCTTGCAATGCCTGGGTTTACTGCACCCAAGTTACTTTGGCTGAAACGAGAAGATCCTGCACTATTTGAAAAAGTTGACAAAGTCTTGTTACCAAAAGACTTTCTGCGTTTGCGGCTGAGCGGTGAAATGGTTTCAGAGATGTCAGACGCTGCAGGAACCCTCTGGTTGGATGTCGAGAAAAGAGACTGGTCAGATACCATGTTGTCAGCAACAGGTCTCTCACGACATCACATGCCAAAGTTGATTGAAGGAAATGAGTTTTCAGGAGTTTTGCTACCAGAATTGTCAAAACGCTGGGGTATCAAAGGTCAGCCTGTGATCGCAGGAGGTGCTGGAGATAATGCGGCAGGTGCCGTTGGTATTGGTGCGATACAACCTGGGTCAGCTTTTCTGTCACTTGGAACTTCGGGAGTGTATTTTGTTGTTACGCCCTCCTTCTTGCCGGCACCAGAAAGGGGTGTCCACGCGTTCTGTCATTGTCTGCCCAGGACGTGGCATCAGATGGGAGTCATCCTGAGTGCGGCCAGTTGCCTAAGTTGGTTATCTCAGCTGGTTGGTTGTAAAGAAGCTGATTTGTTGGCTACCTTGGATAGAGATCCAGTACCCTCTGGTGCACTATTGTTTCTTCCTTATCTTTCTGGAGAGCGAACCCCTCACAACGACTCCCAGGCTCAAGGAGTGTTCTTTGGACTGAATCACAATCATGATGCTCGGCACCTGACTCAAGCAGTTTTGGAAGGTGTGTCCTGCGCTTTTGCTGATTGCCAGCAGGTGCTTGTTGAAGCTGGTGCGGAAATTGGTGAAGTGTCTTTGATTGGCGGCGGAGCCCGTAGCCGGGCTTGGGGACAGATTTTGGCGACAATGCTACAACGTCCACTCATTCGACACAGTGGCGCTGAGTTGGGACCAGCCTTTGGAGCAGCTCGTTTGGGATTACTGGCTGCAGAAGGTGGTGATCCAGCACAGTTTTGTTCTCGTCCCCCAGTTGCAGAAGTTCTGGAGCCTCAACCAGAATTGATTGAGACCTACCGAGATTTACTTGAGCGTTATCGTCGACTCTATCCCGCTTTGCAGGAAGAATTTCAGAGAAAATACGATTAGCTAAGTCAATGGTGTGGCTGTCCGTCAGAAAAACTCCGGATTGCCTTCGGAAATAGAGTGACAAGATTTGTTTTACTTTCAAAGGGAAGAGTCATTGTGGGTCATATCGGTCTTGTTCAAACTCTTTTATTTCAATCGGTCCCATCGAGCAAAATAATTTTTGATTAAAAATATATTAAATTAAAATGTAAAACGTAGTAGAGTTATTTTTGAGAAATAACTGAATTAATTAACAATCACTCAATCAGATTCTTTCCCGACAGAGAAAAAATAGCATAAAAAGACGTTCACTGACTCAGATGGAACAAGTTCATTAACAAAATTTAATTATCATAATGTTCAATAAGTTGACTAATCAAATCACGTTTGTAGAATGCTGCGCTGCTTACTTACAAACATGCTTTTCAAGCAAAGTGAGTGATCGGCCTAGAGAACTTGGGGAGGAGTTTGATTAGGTTGGTGTTGATTGGATACAGCGGAGCTGTCAATTGTTTCTGCTAGATGACACTTTTGTTTACCTAACAGAGCAATAGCATAATGGAATTGACACCCCATCAACAGAAAATATCCTCGTCGAATTTCTTCAGAAATCTTTCTTCGTAAACGCACATCATCAGGAATGAGCAAGTTCGAGGGTTCTTCAACTTTCACAGGATTCTCTAATCTTTTCCCAGCAAACGACTAAAGAACTGATGGACTGTTCACAGAAGTACCATGAGGCATGGTGTCAATGTGCGATTAGGTAGTGGCGGGCCTTTTGGTGGTCTTTAAACGAGACAAAAAGGTTTATCAATGTGTTCAACAATCTCTTGATAAAGAGAAAATCAAATAATTCTGGAGGTAGAATGCAAGCATTGAAAGCAACGTTCATCGCAGCTCTGGTTGGTGCCAGTGCCGCTATGACAGCTTATGCAGAGAAGCTGACGATTGCTACGGTGAACAACTCTGACATGATCATCATGCAGGAGTTGTCATCCGAGTTCACAAAGAAGACAGGTCATGAGTTGAATTGGGTGACTTTGGAAGAAAATGTACTGCGCCAACGTGTAACGACCGATATCGCCACAGGCGGCGGCCAGTTTGACATTATCACCATCGGTGCTTACGAAGCGCCAATGTGGGGCAAGGACGGCAAGCTCGTTCCCTTGAGCGATATGCCTGCCAGCTACGACATGGATGATGTCTTCCCAACGGTACGGGATCTACTATCGCATAATGGAGTGATCTACGCACTGCCGTTCTATGCGGAGAGTTCATTCACTTTTTACCGTAAAGACTTGTTTGCAAACGCTGGATTAACCATGCCAGCAGAGCCAAACTACCGACAATTCCGCGCCTATGCAGAAGCATTGCATGATCCTGAAAATGGTGTGTACGGCGTGTGTCTACGTGGAAAAGCTGGTTGGGGTGAGAACATGGCCTACGTGACCACTATGGTTAATGCTTTTGGTGGACGTTGGTTTGACATGAACTGGCGACCACAGTTGGATTCTCCAGAGTGGAAAGAAGCGCTGACCTACTATGTTGACATCCTGAACAACTTTGGACCTCCAGGCGCAAGCTCCAATGGTCACAATGAAAACCGTGCTCTATTCGCAAGTGGCAAGTGTGGCATGTGGGTAGATGCAACTTCAGCTGCTGGTTACATCTACAACCCAAGTGACTCCAAGGTCCACGACAAGACTGACTTCACCCGTGCACCTTCTGCACGTACTGATCGTGGTACTGGTTGGGCCTGGGCTTGGGCGCTTTCCATTCCAAAGTCTTCCAAGAAGACTGATGCTGCCAAGCAGTTCCTGGCGTGGTCAACCTCCAAGGATTATGTGAATTTGGTCGGTGAGCGAAAAGGCTGGACCGTAGCTCCTCCGGGAACACGCAAGTCAACCTACAACGACAGCTATTACAAGGCTGCTCCGTTCGCACGAACCGTGCTGAACTCGATCATGGCCATGGACCCAACCAAGTCCACATTGCTGCCTGTACCCTACACAGGTGTACAGTTCGCAGCCATTCCTGAGTTCCAGTCCATTGGAACACAGGTGGGTCAGTTTGTAGCAGCTGCGGTAGCTGGTCAGATGTCTGTAGAAGAAGCCCTTGAGAAATCACAGGCAGCTACAGATCGTATCATGCGCCAAGCTGGATACTATTGATCTGATCAACGCTGATCGGTTCTAATTTTTTCTAAGCCGGGCATCTGAATGAAATTAAGAGTACTTTCTGATTATCCAGCAATCGTTGTGCTGTTCATTTGGATGCTCGGTCCTCTCGTTGCTACGATCTACTACTCCCTCATCCGCTACAACCTGCTGAATCCACGTATCAAGGGATTTGCGGGTATTGAAAACTACGAATTTCTACTCACCGATTTTGTTTTTACTGATTCGATTTACAATTCTATCCAGTTACTGGGGAGCATCATTGGCATCACAGTAGTATTGGGATTGTTGATTTCTTACTTGTTGGATCAAGATCTTTACGGTGGACGCTTACTGCAGTTGGTTATCATTTCACCCTTTTTCGTGATGCCCACAGTTAGCGCATTGATCTGGAAAAATCTGTTGATGCATCCAGTTAATGGCTACTTCACATATTTACTCAGCCTGTTTGGATTGCCCCCAATTGACTGGTTCTCTGATATTCCCCTTGGCTCAATCATTATAATTGTTGCCTGGAACTGGCTACCGTTTGCCGTCTTGGTTTTTGTTACGGCCCAACAATCCATGAGCCAGGAAATCAAGGAAGCCTCCAAGATGGATGGTGCTGGACACATAGCCTTTTTCTTCCAGATTTATCTGCCACATCTGGGCAAGGCGATCGGTGCAGTTGTGATGATCCAGATGATTTTCCACCTGAATATTTTTGCGGAAATCTTCACCACAACGACTGGGGGGCCAGGTACACAGACCACAAATTTAGCCTTCCTTGTCTATCGTAAAGCACTGCTAGATTTTGATATTGGTGGAGCCTCAGCAGGTGGAATCATCTCCATTATTTTTGCCAACATTGTTGCAATCTTCCTACTGCGGATGATTGCCAAGAACATGAATTCTGACTGATGCAATCTAATAGAGTTCTTCTGTCAATCCTCGGTTGGGTGATTGGGTTCATCATCTTTTTCCCAATTCTCTGGATGGTGATGGCCAGCCTGAAGACGGAGATTGAGGCTGTTGCTACGCCTCCCAGCTTCTTCTTTGTGCCTACTCTGGAGAATTATTTTGTTGTACAGGGTCGAAGTGATTACCTGAACTACGCTTGGAACTCCATCGTGATTTCGGTGTTTGCTACCTTACTTGCGATCCTGATTGCTGTACCAGCAAGCTATAGTTTTGCCTTTCGACCGACCAAAAGAACACAGTTCAAGCTGGTCTGGATTCTTTCGACCAAGATGATGCCACCCGTTGGAGTGCTGATCCCAATGTACTTGTTTTATAAGAATGTGGGTCTACTGGACACTCATCTGGGCTTAATACTGATCTACACGCTGATCAACCTGCCAATTGTCATCTGGGTGCTTTACACCTACTTCAAGGATATTCCACAGGAAATTTTGGAAGCAGCTCAGATGGAATGTGATGGTCTTTTGAATATTTTTCTTTATGTATTGCTTCCGTTGTCAAAATCAGCGATCTTCTCCACGAGTTTGTTGAGTATTGTGTTGATTTGGAACGAGTCTTTTTGGAGCCTTAACTTGACAGCGTTTGAAGCGGCTCCGTTGACAACCTTCATTTCTTCCTATTCCAGTCCGGAAGGATTGTTCTGGGCTAAGCTTTCAGCGGCCTCCACCCTGGCCATCCTGCCGATCATGTTCCTTGGTTGGGTGACTCAGAAGCAAATGGTGAAAGGGCTGACCCTCGGGGCAGTCAAATAAGGGAAAAAGACATGGGTAGCATTAATTTAGTAGGCGTTTCGAAATCGTTTGGGGATGTACTAGTCATTCCTTCGGTAGATCTTGAAGTTAACGAAGGAGAATTTGTCGTATTTGTCGGTCCTTCTGGTAGTGGCAAGTCAACGTTGTTGCGGCTAATTGCTGGCTTAGAGGAGGTCTCCAAAGGCAGGATCGAATTCAATGGTCAGGACATGACCAACCTAGCACCTGCCAAGCGTGGGCTGGCGATGGTCTTTCAATCCTACGCCCTGTATCCGCATATGAGTGTGCGTGAGAATATTGGTTTCCCGCTGAAGATGGCGGGTATGCCGAAGAGTGAGATTGCCTCGAAGGTGCAAGAGGCAGCCAAGATCCTCAACCTGAGTGAATACTTGGAGCGCAAGCCGCGCCAGCTTTCTGGTGGTCAACGTCAGCGGGTTGCGATTGGTCGGGCGATTGTGCGCCAACCGAAGGCCTTCCTCTTCGACGAACCCCTGTCCAACTTAGACGCAGCTCTCCGGATCAACATGCGCTTGGAGATCATGGAATTACACCAGCAGTTGAAGACAACCATGATCTACGTCACCCACGATCAGGTGGAAGCAATGACGATGGCTGATAAGATCGTGGTGCTGGATCAGGGTAATATTGAACAGGTGGGTAGCCCCCTGGAACTCTACCGTGCACCAGATAATCTTTTCGTAGCGGGCTTCATTGGTGCTCCCAAAATGAACTTCCTCACTGGTGGCGAAGCCAGTCGACACAATGCAACAACGATTGGAGTCCGTCCTGAGCACGTCCAAATCTCCACGTCTTCGGGCCTGTGGACAGGTAAAGTTGGAGTTTCAGAACACTTGGGTTCAGATACCTTCCTGCACGTAAACGTGGAAGGTCAGCAAAGTCCATTGACCGTTCGTGCTGATGGAGAAGTTCAATTGAACTATGGGGATACGGTTTACCTGAGTCCAGAGGAAGACAAGGTCCACAAATTCGATAACAACGGGAAGGCGATTCGATGAAACTGGCAGGCAAGACTGCAATTGTCACTGGTGGTGGTGGTGGTATCGGCCGTGCTGTCTCCTTGCGTTATGCTCAGGAGGGAGCGCGCTGTGTTGTTGCCGATGTGCAATTATCACTTGCAGAAGCGGTAGTGAAGGAAATCAAATCTGCAGGTGGAAGTGCTCTGGCAATTAGCATGGATGTGACCAAGCAGGCAGACATTGATCAAACAATCCAAGCTGCTGTTGCCGCCTTCGGACAGGTGGATATCCTCTTCAACAATGCGGCAATCTTCGAGATGGCTCCACTACTGGAGTCTTCTCGAGAGAGTTATGATCGGCTCTTCGACATCAACGTCAAGGGGATGTTTTTTATGATGCAGGCAGTTGCTGCTCATATGGTTGAGAAAGGCGTCCGTGGTAAGATCATCAACCTCTCTTCCCAAGCAGGTCGACGTGGGGAGGCCCTGGTGGCTCACTACTGTGCAACCAAGGCGGCTGTCTACAGCTATACTCAATCAGCAGCACTAGCGATGGCTCCGCATCATATCAACGTTAATGGCATTGCACCCGGAGTAATTGATACCCCGATGTGGAAGACGGTCGACAGTCTCTTTGCTCGCTATGAAAACCGACCTATAGGTGAGAAGAAGCGACTGGTTGGTGAGGCTGTGCCCCTTGGTCGGATGGGGCGTCCCAATGATATTGAGGGAGCAGCTGTGTTTCTAGCTTCAGCAGATGCCGACTATATTACAGCGCAGACTCTCAATATTGATGGTGGTAATTGGATGAGTTGATCCTCCAAAATTTTTATGACTATTCGACTCTCTCGGGCAGATCTGCCCTCATTTTCCTCGCAGCTCTCAGTTCCTAACTATTCTCCTCAGCAGCTCAAGCCGGGGATTGTCCACATTGGTGTGGGCAATTTTCATCGGGCACATCAGGCGGTCTATCTGGACCAACTGTTCCGACTTGGCAAATCTCTCGACTGGGCTCTAGTTGGTACAGGTGTGATGCCTGGTGATCGTGTGATGGGTCAAACCTTGGCGCAGCAGGACTACCTGACTACCGTGGTGGAGCAATCGGCAGCTGGTTACAAAGCAACCATAACGGGATCGATGATCGATTTTCTCCTACCAGGAGATCCCTCAAACATTGAGAGGCTTGCAGACCCAAGCATCCGAATTGTTTCATTGACTGTCACGGAAGGAGGCTACTTTATTAATCCAGCGACGGGAGAGTTTGACCCGGATCAACCCGTATTAAAACAGGATGCAGCAAATCCAGCGACGCCTAATACAGCTTTTGGGTTGATTCTGGCTGGTTTGCGTACCCGTTTGGCGAGAGGCATTGCACCTTTTACCGTGATGTCCTGCGATAATCTGCTGCACAACGGCAATGTCACTCGTAACGCTGTGGTTGGCTTGGCTGAAATGCAGGATTCCAAACTGGCCGCCTGGATTGAGCGTGAGGTTGCCTTTCCCAATGGAATGGTAGATCGCATTACACCAGTGACTTCTGATCGGGAAAGAACGATCTTGCAGGAGGAGTTTGGTATTGAGGATGGATGGCCAGTTTTTTGTGAAAATTACATTCAGTGGGTCTTGGAAGATCGCTTTCCGCTAGGGCGACCGGAATTGGAAGCTGTTGGGGTGACTTTCGTGCCGGACGTGACTCCCTATGAGCACATGAAGCTGAGGATTCTGAATGCAGGACATGCTTCGATTGCCTATGTAGGAGCCCTACTAGATCAACATTTTGTCCACGAGGCAATGGAGCATCCGCTAATCTACCGCTACTTGGAGAAGATGGAGACGGAGGAGATCTTACCATCAATTCCACCTGTGCCCAATACTGATCTACAGGCTTATCTTCAGTTGATTCTAGAGCGGTTTGCCAATCCAAAAATTGGGGATACGATTGCTCGACTTTGTTTTGATGGTTCTAATCGACAACCCAAGTTTGTGCTACCCTCAACTCGAGATCGTGTGCAAGCAGGTGCCTCTGTAACTGGTTTGGCCCTGGAGTCCGCGCTTTGGTGTCGATACTGGGGAGGACTTTCTGAGGGAGGGCAAGACATGCAACCAGAGGATAGTCAGGCGGACCGCCTGCGCACACTGGCAGAACGATCCAAAACGGAACCGCTTGCCTTCTTAGAATTACAGGATGTCTTTGGCGATCTCTCGGAATCTAAAGCTTTCCAACAAAGCTTCCGAAATGCCCTGCAGCACCTGTGGCAGCATGGCACCGCAAACACCCTGCAAAGCTACCTCGATGATCGACTCTGATTCACTGTTATTCCTGCCGCCTTAGTTCTTGATTCCTCTCACGTAGCTCTGAATTTTTCAAATTCCTACATTCTAGCGGGCAAGGCATTTGCTTTTGAAACTGTGTTCTGGGACCAGTGCTTGAGAGGAGTATCAATATTTGAAAAATAATGACTGGAGAGATACAGGCCTGGAGTTGTAGATTATAGAAAAAAGATTGCAAATCTAGCTGTATGTGTACTGCTGTTGGTTAAAACATATCAATCTTGATCACCTCAAATGATGGAGAAAAATAGTGAGGAAATCATTTTTATGCTTGGTTGGCGCGGCCCTTGTCTTGTCTGGATGTGACTCCAAACATCTCGAGTATCTTTGGACAGAGAGGCACCCAATTCCTCCAGGAACCTACACTCCTCCACCCGTGCAGCAACTTCAGCGAAGCGAGCAGTATTTTTCAACTTATCCCGAAATAGAACCGAATCTGATGCAAATGAGAGAAGCCCTGCCACAGGATTGGGGAAGTGGCAACAAGTATTATCGAAGAGACTTGGATGCTCAGGCCTCCCTCCCAAATAACTCTTGAGGTGCTTGCAATTCCCAGAAAATTTGGCCTACCCACGCAATTAAAAATATAGCTTTTGCGATGACAAGGTTTTCTCTTGTATTAACAGCATTATTGTTTGTAGCGGCTCAAAGTTTTGGTTTTAGTCCGTCGGATGTGGATAGCTTGCTGAAGCAGGTAGCCAAGCAGAAGGAAAGGATCATCTGCAACCGTTGTGACTTGTCAGCAGCAAAGCTGACGGACATTGATTTGAGTTACGCCGACTTGAGGGGTGCGAATTTATCTCGAGCTAACCTGAGGAACGCGGATCTGCGAGAAACTGACCTGAGAGAGGCCAGCTTGCGAGATGCCAATCTGAGCTACGCTATTCTGCGAGGTGCAATTTTCTGTAACACGGTTCTACCCGATGGCGGGGTGTCTAACAAGGATTGCTGAAAAGCATTTTTCTGGGTCATAAATTCAGTGTAGTCGAGTTGCTGCTAAGTGGATTACTGCCGTTCACTACTCAAGGTGGATTGTCGAGCAACTGCACCCTCCAAATGAGCTTCTGCGAATTCGGTCACCTTTTCATCTATCATAGATTCAACGTCCAACCTGATTTTACGGATCGGGTGATTCAGAAGAAATACCTCGGATGAATAACCGAGTCGAACCTGGTCTGCCAAGTCGTAGCCGAGTTGGATTTCGAAATCGGCAGTGATCACGGTGAAATCTTTGAAATAGCAGTGAACCTTCACATAGATTCTAGCTTTTCGTAGTTGCTTGTTCTTATGGAAAGCAGGCCGAATGTTTTGCTTTAAAATCCTCTCTTGAATGATTTGATTCAGATTCAAATCACTGTAGAACGGACACTCCGTATCAACCGAACTCCAGTAGGTGAGTTCTCCCTTTGTTGAATACTCCCGAAGCATTTGCTTTCCCACCGGTCCAAGCTTTTGGGCAAAGGATGCAGTTGTCCAGCAAAGCACAGCCATCAGAACCACTATCAGGTATTTCATAACATCCTTTAAGCGTTGTTAAAGTAGTCAGTTTCACGACACCACTGCTTTTCTGCCGTCAAGCGGAGCAGTCAAAGGTTTGAATTCATGGATGAATAACCTGGTTTTTTATCAGTCTCTAAGTAGTTTTGACTAGATGGGCCCAAGTTTGCTTGAAAGTGAGTCCACAGTAAGAAAGATTATAAAGAAAGTTTTCTTCAGGATGAAGCTAGCTACAAGACAGGATGTCATGACCCCCTTGAGAATTGTTTTGAGGAACAGGGAGCACGATGTCCAGACTTGTGAAACTGTTACTGATCTCTGCAATCGCTCCGTTTTTGCTAGGAGCTAAGCCTTTCAATCCTTATCCTCCGACTGAAGAGGATCGGGCGGAACAGAAAAGAATTCAGGAGGTTCTAGCCATCAGTCAGCAACTGAATAGACAACCGAGGCCTTATAGTGATCTGAGAGCCCTGCGCATGCAGTTGGATCAGTACGCAGCTGCACAGTCGATCCCCGTTATGCCCAAGACAGTGTTCAAAGAATCTCCTCGCCAAATTCGTACCTTCCACTAGGCAGCCGATCATTCTGGGAGCTAAAATTCTGCTTTAATCAGCTATTTCTTGGCTGTTGCCGTTCATTTCCAACGATAGCCTACCTCAAGACGGGTTCCTTCGACTTCCTGATCCGGAAGTTCCTCAAATTCCATGTCACCAGTCTTTTGTGTGTAAATCGCAAAGGTCCAGCCGTTGTTAGATTCAAAGCCCACACCGTAGCCACTTTGGTTGGTCCAAGCGATTTCTGTATAACTCTCCATTGACTCAATCCAGGTCAAGTAAGCTTGGCCAGTCTGAATTCCTAGAAACCATGAAGAACCAGCCCACACACGGGCTTCGAGCCCAAACAACCCTGTTTTGAAGTAATTGTAATCAGGCTTGTTAGGCTGTTGAGCGCTACCTATGTGTTCTCCTCCAAACAAGCGCACTGAGAAGTAGTCTGAAGCTGTCCACTGATAATCTACGATGCCACCGTAGGCATATGATTCCGCATAATTTTGTTCTGTCGAGGAATTAGAGATCTGTAGATCCCCTACACTCAAATAAAGCCCAACGCCCTGAATAGGTTCAGCTTGCAGCCAATTGGGCAACAATAGGCTTAGACTGAATAGCAGTATCAACGAAGTTTTGCTTCTCATGTCCTGTTTAGATAGTGAGGGTCTGTTGTTTTTGAGGATGCACTGAATATTCCCCTATTCTGGGATTTGTCGGCCAAGTTTTTGGAGAGCCGAGAGAGAGGCGTTTTCAGGATGGGGATAGATGCGAGCAGACTTATAGAAAGCTTCAAGGGCCTCTTGCTGATGGCCACCAAGAAAGGCTGCGAAGCCCTGTAGATATGCAAAGCGAGACTGACGTTCCTTGTCGAGAGTCTCATCTTGCAGTGACTCTGCAAGTTTCAGCCAGCTATCAATTTGAGGTAGAGATGGCTTAGCTCGGTGAGTCATCAATACCTCAATCATTCCGGTCAGGCTGAAAAAATTACTTTCGGCCAAAGGGAGGAGAGGCCGGACCTTTTTCTGAAGTTCAGGATCACCACCGAGCAGGGCATAACCAAGGAAGTCTCCATATTGATGTAATAGCTTGTTGCGACGAAATCTCTCCCAACGATCCTTGGGTTGCTGTTGCAACAACTCTCTGAAGTAAGCCTTTGCTTCGGGCCGAAATACCAATTGCAGAGCAGTTGGGTTCCCCTCACGTACAACCTCCTTCAGAAACCCGTAGTGCCGAATCCCCTGGCCATGTGAAAACTGCTCAGAATCTACTGAGTAAAATAGAGGACGAGTGCTATTATTCACAAACTGACGAAGTGCTTCTTGCTTTCTGTGCTTAGAGCTACGGGCTGGGAATAAGCGGTTCCCATAGACTAGGCCTTGCAGACTGAACAACTCTAGGTCGGGTCGTCGCTCCTCAACATAATGATAGTAGCCAAGCGGTCCTGTTTCTGAATCACCATAGACAAAGAATACTGAGTTTTCTGGGAGTAGCTGGAAGATTAATTCAGCATGTCGTTCAGCAAAGTTATCAGCAGACCGATCGTTCTTTGAAAGATTCTGAAAAAGCAATAGACTCCCGATCAGCAAAACAATGATGACAGATCCTGAAGTTTGGAATTCAGGAGTTTTAATGAAACGATGAATGAAAGCATCCAAACCAATGGCTAACCACAAACCAAGTAAGCCATAACATACGAGGGAGTAAGGGCGGAAGACACCGATATTGAAGAAGTCGAAGTCAAAAGCTAGGAGGAATAAAAGCAATACGCTGTTGCTAAGGAAAATCAAAATTCCAGAGACTGGCACGGTCAAGGAAAGTTGTTGTATCAGTTTCCATAATCCCCAGAGTGCGAGCCCAAAGCCCAAGGGGGTCAGTTGCCAGAAAGCTTCGACGCTGAACCATTGCAGAAATTCCCAACGATCCCACCAACCAGCACTTGGACTGACATCTACACCGGCATAGCCCTGGCGACTGAAATAAAACCAGAAACTCTGCCAGCCTTCAATGGGACCATAGAAGCTGATTGATGGATTCTGTAAAGAGCGCCAGACCATTCCTGCGTATGGTAGCGCAGCACTCAACAGGCTGAGTAAGATCAATTCTGGAAGACGAGATAGCACGTTTCGCCAAACAGGAAGGGTGAGCACTAGTAATCCTGGAAAAGCCAGTACCATCAGCGGGTAGTGATTTGCCAGACTGAGCCCGAAGAAAACTGAGGCTCCCCACCACCATGATCGTGAATCTGGTGCCTGCAAGGCTTTCAGAATCAGTAGATAGGTGGCAAAGAAGAGCAAAGCATTGAGTGTGTAAACTTCAGCAATGATCGCTTGTGACCAGAAGTGCTCAGATGCTCCAAATGCCCAGGCTCCAGTCAAAGCTGCCCACACCGAAGCCCCAAGTAGTCGAGCGCAGCCAAACAGCACTCCGCACGCAAGAGCCCCCAGAAACGCGCTGGTCAAGTGTCCTCGAAAGGCGTCCGTACCAAAGGGAAACTGTAAAAACAGGTGAGCGATGCCAGTGAAGAGCGGATAACCTGGCGGATGGGCGATCCCAAGATGCTTGGCAACCATCAGAAAAAGCCCATCGTCTTCCAGCACCACGGTACGAGGTATCGTGAATAGGTACAGGACGAGTGGTCCGCTGATGGATAGGAGGAGGGGAAGAATTTGATGCCAGGCGGAGACAGGAGGAGTATGATTTAGATGAGAAGTATTCATGTCACTGCGTCTCTAGCCTCCTTTCAGGTGTCTCTGATAGCTAAAATACTATGTGAGGTGTACCCGGCAGAGCGAAAAACTACATGAATGATGATGTTTGTAATTATTCTACCTGACGTTCCATTCGATCCAGCCCTAGAATCACCTCTTCTTGGACAGCTGGCATCACGTCAGCCATGTAGGCTCCAAATTTTCTGATGGCACTCGCTCCATGAGGAGAACTATAGAATTCAGCCATCGCGTTCAATTCATCAACTGTGAAATGTCGAATCAGTGAGGCTCGAGTAGCTTCTTCTAAGAGGTCTGCTCGAACGACTATTCTCATTTGGTTGACAAAGCCTTCCCGGATGGTCTCCGGTAGGGATTTGCTCATCTCACGAAAAGTATCCTCAAGTAGTTGGGAGATCGGTACTGCGTTGAGGTATCTTTCAGCTGCCAGTGCTCGTCCTTCTCTTGAATCTTCGGCGAAAACATGAGCCGTTGATAAGAAAAGCAGGAACGATAAGCAGAACAACAAAACTCGTCGTATCATGATTCTTTTTAAGATCAGAGTATTGAAAATAAAGTGTCGTGCAGCTTAGGGCCAACTAAGATGTTAGACGAAACATCCTTTGCTGATCCATGAAGTCAAGCCAATTGGTAGGAAGTAGAGGAATAAGCGCTTTGGCTGATCAAGTTCGATCACAGTCTCGGCTGTGCATTGTATAGTCAGGGAGGCTGGTAAGACACAATTGAGCTTCGATTAGTGCAGCTTTGCTGACAGAGGCTTTGTAAAGAATAGTCTTGTTCAGGTCAGCATCTTGTAAATCCACATCCTGCAAATTAGCTTTAATTAAAGACGCTTCCATCAAGTTAGCCTGGCTTAGATCGGCATCCTGTAAATTTGCACTATTGAGAGTACTTTTGAACAGGTTGGCCTGACTCAGATTGGCGTCCTGAAGCTGAGCACTCGCCAGCCAGGCACTTGTCAGATTCGCCCTATGAAGATTTGTATTTGTTAATTGTGCTTTCTGTAAATCTGCCCCGGTGAGGTTTGCTTCACTCAGGTTGGCCCCCATCAACTGGGTGTTGTAGAGATCAGCGTTCGAAAGATCAGCACCAGTAAGTTCGGACTGAGACAAATCTGCGTTCGAGAGCCGTGCATCGCTTAGGTTTGCTCCGGTAAGGTTGGTGCGATATAGTTGAGCGCCCCAAAGGTTAGCCCCACTCAGGTTCACTCCCCGTAAGTCAGCTCCGCTAAGATCCATTTCAGAAAAATCCATCCCAGATAGATCTGTGTCTTGCAAGGCTACTTTTCTCAGCTTTGCCTTCCAAAGATGTGCACCGCTCAGGTTTGCGCCAGTGAGGTTAGCATTGCTTAGGTCAGTTCCTCGAAGATCTGCCCCGCTTAGATCCTTGCCAGAGAAATCAATCCCTGAGACATCAGTATCTATCATATTGGCCTTCACTAGATTTTTCTTGGAAAGGAAGGATTCATTATTGTCAGATTGCGGCTTTCTCACCTCAGTAGATTCTGTCATTGCCCAGGCAGAGCCGAGTAGATTGATGTCTTGGAGACTGACATCAGGAAGGGGGATTTTTGAAAGTTTAATCTCTGGAAATTCCAGATTTGGTAAGTGAACTGTTGGCAGGCTGACATCAGGTGTTTCAAAGTCTAATAGT
>PBZZ01000097.1 GCA_002730365.1 Deltaproteobacteria bacterium | reverse complement strand
TCTCAATTTGAAGAATTGACTGGACGTGAGGTTCAGGTTTCAATGAAAGATCTGCTCAGTCAGCGCGACTTACTTGGTGAATCGGTTGATCTTGAAATCCCTCCTGAACTAGCCGGAAAGCTGATCTGGGAAAGCCTTGAGCTTGCTTTGCAAGCCCTCAAATCGATGAAAGCGCGGGAAGGCCAGGCTATGCTGGAAGATATACAGTCACGCCTTCAGCGCTGCGCTCAACTCGCACAAAAGATCGAATGCAACTCCAAGCACTTACCGCAACAATTCCAACAAAGACTGCTGGATCATCTGAGTGAACTGCAGGCCAAGCTTGACGCTGAGCGGCTACATCAGGAAGTAGCCTTAATGGCAGAACGTCTCGATATCAGTGAAGAAATCGTCCGCTTTGGTACGCACCTGCAACACCTGCAGGAGACCTTGCAACAGGAGAGAGAGATTGGCAAACGTGGTGACTTCCTGCTTCAAGAATTGAATCGGGAAGCCAATACAATGGCTTCTAAGTGTAACGAAACTAGTATCAGCCACACTGTAGTTGAGATCAAGGCTGAACTGGAAAAAATTCGTGAACAAATGCAGAACATCGAATGATCTGTTACTCACTCGGCTCATGAGGTTTTTTCATGAAACTGACGCTAGCTGGTCCTCCTGGCTCTGGTAAATCGACCGTACGACGATTGTTGGCTGAAAAATATGGTCTGGAAATTCGTTCCACAGGTGATTTCATGCGCCAAATGGCATTGGAAAAAGGCTTCCAAGACATCACCCAATTTTTGACCGAATTTGTCACAACCCATCCGGAAGTGGATCGCAAAATTGATGAAACTCAACGGCAATTTGGTGAAGAAAACGAAAACTTCGTCTTGGACGCTCACCTCGGGTTTCATTGTGTACCTGACGCCTGCAAAATTTTGCTCACCGTCAGCGAAGAAGTGGCTGCTGAACGTATTTTTTCTGCCCATCGGGCCACAGAGAGTGCTAAAAATATTGAAGAATCTATTCTTAAGAATCGACAGCGATACCTCACAATGCGCCAGAATTTTCAACGCCTCTATGGTGTAGATATAGCTGACCCATCCAATTTCGATCTAATCATCGACACTAGTCAATTGACCCTTGAGGAGATTCTCCATCAGATCGACACTCATCTTCTTGAACAAGATTCCCAATGAGACACTTACTCACCGCCATCACCCTCCTGATTTCTCTCAGTGGTTGCTATGTCAATCTGGAGATACCCATCAGTCGTGATCAACCTCTGGAAGAGCGTGTCCTAGGCGGAAGTGGAGAGACTAAGATTGCGCTGATTGAACTCAGTGGGATGATGGCGTCTAACTGGATTTCAAACGTGGGCAGCCGCAGAAGTAGTATTGACCTGGATGAAGTGCGAGAACAATTGGTGATGGCAGCAAGAGATCCCGCAGTTCGAGCCGTACTGTTGCACATCAACTCACCCGGAGGAGAGGTAACTACTGCTGATGTGCTGTTTCATGAGTTGAAACAATTCAGGCAACGCAGCGGCAAGCCGATTGTCGTCAGCATTGGAGCCATTGGGGCTTCGGGAGGTTACTACGCGGCATTGGCTGGTGATGAAATCTGGGCTAATCCAACATCAGTTGTAGGGAGTATTGGAGTGGTCATGGTGCGTTTTAATGCTGAAGGACTGCTTGAAAAAATTGGCATACAGGGGGAAGTGCTCGCGAGTGGATCTACGAAGCAAGAACTGGCAGTACCTTTGAAGCCCATTGGCCAAGAGAGTCGTGAAATCTTACTTCGTATTTTGAACGCCCACTATGATCGTTTTGTCAGACTTGTCGCTGAAAATCGACAACTTCCTCAAGAAGACGCGCGCAAGCTGGCAGATGGCAGCATTTTTCCAGCAGAAGAAGCCCAGAAATTGAAACTCGTAGATCATGTCGGATACTTGGAAGATGCTTTGTTGGCTGCTCAAACGCGCACAGGTGCTTCGAGTGCAACCGTAGTAGCCTACCAGCGGCCGAGTTCCTTTCAGCCATCTTTGTTAGGAAGCAGTGCTGCAGAAGTCAACCTTGTTCGTGTACCAGACTCACTGATGCCCAGTTCTGGATTTCTTTATCTCTGGCAACCCTAAGGTATCGACTTCTAGTTCTTTTGAATGGCCTCTTTCCTGCCCAAACAAAAACGAATCGCGCTTGTTGCTCATGATCACAAAAAGTCCCTCCTGCTGGCTTGGGCAAAACGGCATCCGGAGCAGTTGCGTCAACACGAGCTGTATGCAACCGGCACAACCGGCTCGCTACTTCAGCAACAGCTGAATCTGCCTATCACACGATTGCTTAGCGGAACTCTTGGTGGTGATCAGCAAATCGGAGCACTCATTGCTACTGAAAAACTAGATCTACTTGTTTTCTTCTGGGATCCCTTGACCTCTCAGCCTCATGATCCCGATGTCAAGGCCTTGCTTCGGCTCGCTGTTGTTTGGGATATTCCCATGGCTTGTAGCACGGCAACTGCTGATTTTCTGTTCAGTTCTATATTGTTAGAACAAGACTATCCTCGCCATCCAAGCCTTCCCTGAAGGAACAGATGGCTTAACTCTCTTGTGAGAATGATTATGTCTATCTCAATTCAATGGGGTTACTTCCGTAACGGTTGAACTACGTGTAAACGAGCGCAAGAGTTTCTTGACGCAAATAGTGTTTCTGTAGAGGAACGTATCAACGCCAGCAAAGAAAAAATCCAAGCAGAAGCTGCTTGGGAACTAATTCGGGGAGCTACAAAAGTGACTGTAGCCAAAGGAAAAAAGCTTTTGGAATGGAATCCAGCGACGGACAATCCTGAGGAGATTCTTGCCAGCGTGATGGGTCCTAGTGGGAATCTGCGAGCTCCTACCTGGCGTATTGATGATGAATTTCTGGTAGGCTTTCACGAGGAGTACTATCAACAACGATTCAGGTGAATCAACCGAATTGTGAAACGTCAACTTTGATTGAAAGATTTTCATAAGGATCTACGGCATGTCCGAACATTTGCAGATCGCCATCCTTGGGGCTGGAGGTCTTTCTGGTCTGGAACTACTGACTTGGCTCAAGAGACATCCGCATGCCAACGTACGTCATGTCACATCCGAACGCTACGACGGTATGCCTGTTAGTCGGTTATTACCTGCCTATCAAAGTTCCTCCCTGGCCTTTACGGGTCACAACATTGATGTAGCCGAGTGCGATGTCGCTTTCCTAGCAGTTCCTAACGAAGCCAGCTTGGAGTGGGTCCCTCGTCTTTATGCTGACGGAGTTAAAATAATTGATCTCTCAGGAATGTTTCGGCTCCAAACACCAGAACTGACAGCTAAGCATTACAAAATAGCTCCTGAAGAAAGTTGGTTGGAAAAAGCTGTTTTTGGACTCGCTGAGATCTTTGCTGAACAGGTTGCCACTGCCAGGCTAGTTGCTAATCCAGGATGTTATCCAACTGGGGCCTTGCTTGCACTATGGCCACTGGGAGATCACCTGAAAAAACTGAAAGTTCCTCCGGTGATTGATGCCAAGTCCGGAGTCAGTGGGGCTGGTGGAAGGGTGGAGAATTCAACGACCAATTATGTTGATGTCAATGAGAATCTGAAACCCTACAAGATCTTCCAGCACCAACATCGACCTGAAATTCAGCTATATCTGGCCCAGCAGGGCTATCCTGAAGAACAACTTGGGGATATTATCTTCACGCCTCATCTGCTGCCCGTGAACCGAGGGATCTTGAGTACAATCTATCTTCGCTTTAGTGAGCCAATTGAGGAGGTGGAGCTACGAAAATGCTATCAGGATTTCTGTGCAGACAAGGCCTTTGTGCATTTGCTGGAGCCAGGTGTGATGCCTGATCTAAAAGCCGTTGCACACAGTAATCATTGCGTGATGACCTTGTTCCGGCACGAACAAGGTCAGGATTGGGTGATCGTCAGTGCAATCGACAATCTGGTGAAGGGAGCTGCAGGGCAAGCGCTGCAGAATATGAATCTAATGTTTGGGCTGGCACCCTCAACAGGACTAGTCTGATTCTATCTTGGCAACACCGGTGGACAATTTCTGTTTGAGGCTAAGTTCAATCGACTTGCCTACGATCAGGACCATTCAATTCCTCGAAGTAACACATTTCACGTAAACGTGAGTAAATTCTCTCTCCGACTCGCTTGCGGATGGTATCACTGAGAAACTGTTCTTCCTCGCCTCGGTCCTTGCTCAGAACCCTCTCACGCAGTGTATTTTCCTCTGCTTCCGTGTAGTTAGTCGTCACCATCACAATTCGATCTCGGTTGTAGCGCTCCGTGATCAGGGTATCCAGGATGCCCAATTCCCATGGGGTGTTGCGTCCTTTGCCCATATCATCGATAATTAATACATCTGCAAGCAGGTGAAGTTCTATGATTTCCATGTCCGACTTGCCATCGGAATAGCCTTGTCTGAGTTCAGAAAGTAATTCCGTAAAGCCTTGGAACACACAGGAAATCCCATGAGTAATCGTACACTGATACACAAAGCCACTGAGCAAATGTGTCTTGCCTGTACCAGGTGGCCCCATCAGCACCATGCCTTTCAGGTCATCCGTTGTTGAGCCCTGTTCTTGATGCGTACGTAGATAGTCCGGCAGGTTGCGATGAATTGCGTCAAGCAGAGAGAAAATCTGAGCATTGTGCTTGTCTTGATCCGTTACTTGCAGACGGCTATGTAGATAACGCCTCGGCACTCGGGCTTCGTTGTACAATTCCACCCGCTGCAGGCGTCCAACACACTCTGGGCAACTTGCTGCCATTTCACGATGGAAACGGTCTCGTCGCAAAATAAAGCCTGTTCCACTACAAGCGTGGCAAGGTGTAGGGAAGCACTCGCAGAGTCGCCCTCTTGCGTAGCGTTGACCGGGGATCGCTTCAATCAGGACATGGGTACCGTGACAACGTTCGCAAGGTGTGTTCTGGATCAATGGCGCACTTTTCTTCTTCATGCATATTCCCAATAGATTAATGACTCAAACCGACACCTCCCCAAAAAATGACCTCTTGCTCCGTGTCTTCCTTGGTAAACCGGTGTCCAGAGTACCTGTTTGGATGATGCGGCAGGCTGGCAGAACAGATCCCGAATATATCGCCCTTCGGGAAGCAGACGGGCGTCCCTTGGAGGATCTGTTTGGTGATGTTGCACAATCAATTCGAGTTTCCCTTCTACCCAAGCGACTTGGGGTTGATGCGATCATCATGTTTCAGGATATCCTGACACCGCTGGCTCCCATGGGTGCGCCATTCATTTTTCGTCCAGGACCGATCAGTGAGCCAATACAAACCCTGGAACAAGTTCACCAACTACGACTGCCCGATCCAGCAACTGATCTGAGTCGTGTTGGAGCCATCTTACAAGGAATTCACGAAGAACTGCGGGGTGAGTTGCCTGTACTTGGATTTGCTGGAGCTCCTGTCACACTGGCTTTCTTTTTGTTAGCCGGAGGCTCCCCTCATCGCCAGCAGAAAAAGATTCTGGAAATCTTTGAAGATCATCCCAAACTTGTAGAGCTATTGCTCGAAAAATTAACCCAGATGACCATTGATTACCTAAACTACCAACTCACTGAAGGAGCCCAAGCAGTTCAGTTGTTTGAATCATTTGCCGATGAACTGAGTCCAGAGCTTTATGAACGCTGGGCGCTACCGACTCAACAACAAGTATTTGCAGGACTTAATAAAGGTGCAAATTCCTTATTGTTTGCCAAAGAATGCCCATATCTTTGCTGGATGGCACAGAGCGGTGCCAAAGGACTTAGTGTCGGTTCGTGTATTGATCTAAGAAAAGCACAAGAACTGTATCCTGATCTGATCTGGCAAGGTAATGTGAGTAATCAGCTTCTCAGAGATGGTAGCTTGACAGAGATTACTCAAGCCACTCAAGCCTGTTTGGCGGCCACCGGTGGCCGCTCTCACATTCTGAACTTAAGCCACGGACTGCTAGCAGACACCCCTTTTACCAAAGTACAGCATTTTGTTGATACAGCCTATGCGCTTCAGAGTTGAACCAACTTTACTTCGCCAGACTCTTCTTTGGATTCCAAATTATTGGCAGGCTTTCATCAGGATGTTGATCTTGCCACTGCTGCCAGATCGTATCCAAGATTTCTTCACTTTCCGGATGTATCCAACTCGGTTCCAATTCAGACAAGGGAAGCAGCACAAAGCTGCGATTCGACAATTCTGGGTGGGGAATAGTTAGACGCTGTGATCGTAAGCAGAGATTGCCATACGACAACAAATCAATATCAATAATTCTGGGACCCCAGTGTTCCCAGCGAATCCGTCCCAATCTTTTCTCAATTTGCAGACAAGTCTCCAGCAAAGTCTCTGGACCTAGTGTGGTCTGGCCACAGACTACCTGATTCAGGTAGAGCGGTTGATCCATGTTGGCTAGTGGCAGGCTTTCATAAACCGAAGACGCCTGAAATTCCTGTAAAGGCAGGTCGGTCAAAGCTTCACGTGCCTGCTGTAGATAGCAAGCTCGATCTCCCAAATTACTACCAAGCCCAAAAAATACTTTCTCCACAGATCCCCTCTCTAAATTACATCCATCAAACCATTGGCTACTATAGCCGCAACCCTAGAAACGACAAGTAAGTTCCAATCATTCTTCAGTATTTTCGTTCTTCACAAAATCTCCACAATCCCTACAAAATTCCTTCATATTTTCTAATTAGAATCATGATCAATGTATCGGGGTAAGTACCCGAGTTTAGTAATGATCCAATTCAAATGAAGGAGAGACAATGAAAAAGCAACTCTGGCAAAAAGCCATCGTCGGCACCCTACTTGCCACAAGCCTAGCTGCCCCAATTGCGCTGGCACAGACCTCCGATTCGCTTAACACGCCCTCGGGATTGCACGCACAACTTGTTGATAACCGCGGAAAAGGTGGGAAAGTTTGGAGAGATAAAAGGCGACAGGGCAAGCACCGATTCCGAGGTGATGAAAAATCTTGGAGGATGAATAGTTTCCGACGTAGTCCAGGCTCTCCAGTTCTTGGCCTCCTACACATGCAGGAGGACCTGAATCTCAGTGAAGATCAAATCAATCGCTTGGAAGAAACGGCACAGCAAAGCCAGCAGGAAATGATCACCCTGCGCTCCCAGCGCGAGTTGATGCAACTGGATCAGCGCCAGTTGATGCAACAGGAAACCTTTGATCAGGAAGCCCTGCAGAATCACAATCAGCAGATGGCAGACCTACACCTGAAGATGGCCAATCTGCGCACAACTGAACTGGCCACTGTTCACCAAGTACTGCCACCCTTCCAATGGAAGCAGTGGAAGGGACAACAACCTAGGCAAATGGGGATGTGGCG
>PBZZ01000096.1 GCA_002730365.1 Deltaproteobacteria bacterium | reverse complement strand
CCAGGCTGCCTTGCGCTGGACACAGTACCTGACTGCATTGATTTTCTATCCTTATGCTTCGATTCTGACCGCACTGTTATACTTTGATTTGGCCCGAGATGAGGCGGTTTGTAGCCAGGACCGCTTACAAGCCTTGGCAGTCCATCACTTTGAAATCCCGGCAGAATATTTTGAAGATCCGGAGAAGGAAGCAGAGGGGACCACTGACAAAGTGACGATCCGTGAGGTCGGAACGGAAGACAAACAGTGAAGATTCATTCTGCAGAATTTCTTACTAGCGCAGCACAGTCCAAGCAATTTCCACATCCAAGCTTCCCAGAAATTGCCTTCGCTGGAAAATCCAACGTGGGCAAATCCACTTTGATCAATTCGTTGCTACAGCGCAACCAACTGGTCAAGACTAGCTCCACGCCAGGTAAGACCCAGCTGATCAATTTTTTCTGTATTAATGACCTGTTTCATCTGGTCGATCTGCCTGGTTATGGCTACGCGAAGGTGCCTGAAGCAGTTCGTCGTGGCTGGCAGAAAACGATTGAAGCCTATCTTGGGGAGCGCTCCACTCTTCGAGGTGTCGTGCTGATCGTAGATGTCCGTCACAAACCAGGAGAGCATGACCGCCAGATGAAGACTTGGCTGGATCATTACCAGCGGCCCGTCCTGGTTGTGGCCAACAAGACGGATAAGCTCAAGCGGAGCCAGTACCACAGTCATCTTCAGCAAGTTCGAACTACTCTCCAGTTGGAGCAGGACCCCCTACCACATTCCTCCCTAAACAAGTCTGGGCGCGAATCCATCTGGTCTGCGCTACGCCAATGGCTTTGAATCAGTACATTCCTGCTAGTTCTTCCTGAAAGCGCTCCTCGACGCGATTGCGCTTCAACTTCAGGGTTGGGGTGATCAGATTGTTGTCCACAGTCCACTCTTCGGTCAGTAGATGGAAGCGCTTGGGCCGCTCATAGTCCTGAAAGTCTGCTGCGTATTTACGGAGTTCCTGCTTGTAGAGCTTGAGAATCTCTTCATCCTTGAGCCAGTCCTCCAGTGTGCCAGCGATGTTGTTGCGGGATGCGTGGGTTTTCAGGGCATCGACTTCAACCACGATTAGCGCGACGTTGTAGAGTTTCTGGAAGCCGTAGATCATCACCTGATTAATGAATGGGCTCAGCTTGAGTGCTTCTTCCACTAGCGCTGGCACACAGTACTTGCCATTTTCCAGCTTGTAGATCTCCTTGACGCGCCCAGTGATCCGTAAGAAGCCGTCTTCACCAATATTACCCACGTCGCCAGTTCGGAAGCCTCCTTCGGGTGTAAAAGCGTCAGTGGTTTCTTCTGGTAGATTATGATAGCCCAGCATCAGGGTGGGGCCATGGATGATGATCTCTCCATCTTGCTCATTGGCCGTGTTTACAGAGCGATCGATCTCAACTCGCACTCTCGGTAGAGGCTTACCGACGGCTCCTGTCTTCTGAGCATCGGGTGCGTTGGCCGAGACAATTGCTTCAGTCAGCCCGTATCCTTCAAGGAGGGTGATACCGATGTTCTGGACAAATTCAATGACCTCTGGATTCAGGGCACTCCCTCCACTGTAAGCCATCCGTAATCGATTGCCAAAACGTGCCCGGACCTTGGAGAAGAAGAGCTTATCGCAAAGTTTGAAGGCCAGTGCCTCCTTGAGAGAGAGTTTCTCACCATGCCGTCGCTTGGCGGAGCAGTTCAACCCGTATTGGAACAGGGAGTAGAGCTTGGGCGACTTGTTGTTGATCTGCAGGTGAATTTTTTCATAAATTCGATTGTAAACACGTGGAACCGCAAAGAGCAGGGTCGGTTTGACCTGGCCCAGTTCATCGACTAATTTGGCAAGATTTTCGTTCATGGCTGCTGAAAATCCGAACATCATAACGCCATGAACTTCACAGATTTGACCAAAAATGTGAGCCCAAGGAAGGAAGGCTAAGGTGCGGTCACTTTTTTGGAAAGGTATGCTTTCCTTAGCAGCTTGCAAGGTAGATATTACTCCACGATGACTGAGCATCACACCCTTTGGATTACCCGTGGTTCCAGACGTATACATAATCTCCACAAGGGCACCTGTATCCGGGTATTGAGCAGGAACCTGGTGCTGCTGACCCATCTTGCGCAAGCTTTCATAGGTCTGTACTTCCGAATTCTCAGAGTCACGTAGCAGCACAACATGCTGCAGTTCTGGAAGGATTTCACCCCTCCAGGTCAGTGCCTCGTGATAAAGTTTTTCAGAAGCGACCAGGAGAATCTTGCAATTCGAGTCGCGTAGGATGTATTGCCATTCTTCCTTGTGTTGCTGAGGATACATCGGTACGTAGACAGCTCCTGCGCTGAAAGTCCCATACGCCATCGTCACCCAGGGAATCATGTTAGCTGAAATGACGCCCACACGGTCCCCTACTCCTACACCGAGTAAGTCCAGTCCTCCTCGTAACTCAGCAACGGTCTCGGCAAAATCTCGAAATGTCATCCAGTTGTAGTCGCCATCGGCTGGAGCTCCATACATGGGCAGATCTGCGTATTCTTCGCAGCAGCGATCCATCATTTCTACGACGTTCTGATACATCAATTCCATCTTTTGTCCTCCCAAAGATTAGGATACACGCAGGCCTTGTTGGCGAATTAGACTGGCAAACACGGTAGTGCCTTGCGATGGCCAGTAAGACTGCATTCGTTGTCCGGTGATACCGGGTTGATATGTAGACCAAAATTTGGACCACCATTGCGATCCATTTTCAGCCAATTCCTGCTGGGTTAGCAGTGTGATAGCACCAGCTTCAGCCAAGGCTGAGGCGTTTAACTCCTGGTGGCTGTTCGGTAGAGGGACAAGGATCACATCCTTGCCAAGAATTGCTAACTCGCCAAGAATACCAAGGCCTGCACGGGTAATTATAAGCTGACTTCGGGCTAATAGATCACCCATGCCCTCGTTGACAAATTCATGTGCCTGATAGCGTGAACCATTAGCCAGGTCAGCTTTGCTTCCTCGCCCAGTCAGGTGAATCACCTGAAAGTGTTCCTGCCAGGTTGGCAATAGCGGTTGAATAGCTCTATTCAAGCCAACGGCACCCTGTCCACCACCAGTGATTAGCAAAACCGGCGGGTCAGGATTCAACTGAAAGCGCTGGTTGGCCCGTTCGGGATTCCCTTGATAAACCGAGTTGCGTACAACAGGACCGACGTGTTGTCGCTCTGGGATACGTCGAAAGGCTCTCTCAGAGGATGGAAAATAATAACCTAGCGCTGAACTGGCTGGAGCCATCAACCGGTTGGCCAGTCCTGGCAATACATCCATTTGTAGCAACACTTGAGGGATACCCAATGCTCGAGCTGCATAGGCAACAGGTACACTGACAAAGCTCCCAGCAGAGACCACAACGTGAGGCTTGAACTGCAGTAAGTGTTTTAAACCAATGATTCCACCGGCTAGAATACGAAAGGGATCTGTGAAGTTCTGCCAACTGAAATAGCGGCGCAACTTGCCAGCTGGGATTGCATAGAAGGGGATACCTGCCTCTTCCACCATGGCTCGCTCTGGGCCGCTGGTTGTGCCAAGAAACCGAGATTCGGTTGGGCCCAAGGCTCCTAAGGCCTCATTCACTGCTAAGAGAGGAGTCGTTGGACCACCTGATCCTCCTCCTGTAAATAAAACACGCAGTGTTGTTGCCATGAAGTGTTTCAGTCCATCACAGATTGGACAGTACGCCACCGGCCTTGCTGCACTTCCGCCAGCAATGGTTTGTCAATCCCTTCGTGATCGCTTGGACCAAATTGTAAAACGGGGCCGCCTAGTTCATCCTGATAGTTGTTCATCGATTCAAGGGCTGACGTCAGCTTTTCAGAATTCAGTTCTGGTCCAGCTAACTGCAAAGCGTGTGTTAGAATACGGGCGTAAAAGTAAGCCATCTGCACGGCGTTGTTTGGTGATTCTCCATATTCGGCCTTGTATTTGGTGAAGAAATTTTTTGCGGCAGGAGAAGTTAGTGTTTCAGGATATAGTATTTCAATAGATGCTGTTGCTAGAAAACCTTCTGCTGCTGTTCCTGCACGATCAATCACGATTTGATCGTAAGCTGAGACGTTGCCAGCCATTGGTACATCCCATTGTAAAGATTGCCGAGTTTGCAAGATACGGATAGTATCACCCAAAATGGTTCCCATTAGAACAACTTCACAGTCGGCTTCCCTCAAGCGAAGTAGGGTGTTGAGAAAGTTTGTTTCTGTTGGGCTGTGTGTCTCCACAGCAGTCAGTAACATCTCTAATTCCTGCAATCCAGCTTCCACCCCATCAAGCATTTCACGGCCATAGTCCGTATTCTGGTGCATCAAGCAGAAACGCTGCAGTTTTTGTTGGTGAAAGTGGCGAACCAAGGCTCGTGCCTGATCGAAGTACGATACGCTGGCTGTAAACTTGAGTGGGTGAAACGGTTCTGACATCAGTCGGGCACTAGTATACGGAAACAAGTTGGCCACATCGTGCTCTTCTTGTAGTGGTAAGGCAACTTGGTTCATGCTAGTTCCTAAAGCCGCAAGCATGACAAAAACCTGATCGTAAAGTACGAGCTTATTGGCAGCTTGACGAGCTCTCACAACTTGATATTGATGATCCTCAGCGATCAGTCTTAGTCGGCGTCCATGAATGCCTCCTGCCGCATTGACTTCTGCAAAGTGAAAGCGTAAGGCTCTGACAGCTCCTAATCCCCAAGTGGCGGCGGGTCCACTCATTGCCGTATGAGTGCCAATGCGAATCTCGTTTGATGTTACACCTTGAGTCGCCCAAAGAGAGCTGGGCAGGCAACAGCAGCACCCGTAGATCATCACAATCAGACAAAGCAGTTTGCTGTTTGCTCGCCTACTCTTTGTTGAAGTAGCGTCGGTAGACTGGTTGTCGATAGCGGAACTGCCACCATAAAATTGGCCACAGGCTCCATTCAAGCGGTCTGATAGGGGCATGGTACTCAATTGCATCGATGATTATTGTATGGTCTTTCTGCTGTTCCAACCGGTGTTCGTGACGCCAGGAGCGCAGAAAAAAGGGTAGCCGCTGACCTTCATCAACAAAGACAATTTTCTCTGTGCTGGTTTGTTGTGAGGTGATCAAGCTGACCCACGATTGCTGTAGAGGCCAGAATCCCAACTCGAGGTGCACTTCATCTCCTTGCTGACACCCATCGAAGCGCAGCAGGCGCACCGGTGGAAATGGAGGAGTCAATGCTAGGAAGAGATCTTGGTCAAACTTCTCCCAGACCTCGTTGATGGAACAGGAAACCAGGGTAGAGAAATAGAGACGCATCACTCCAGTCAATCAGGCGTGACGACAAACGGATTACAGAATAGCTGGCCGTTGTGGGAACACAAGGCTTAGTGAGGCTATCCCTGGTTGAGAACGTAGTGCAGAGAAAGTCGTGATTGCTGGAAGAGCTGTTGCCGAAATTCTTGATTAGCCAGTCCCTGGTTGCGCAGTTCTTGTGCACTTCCTTTCAGGCCTTCAAGATATTCGTGAACCGCGAAGGCTGGAACACGCCTGTTGAGCAATTGTTCTGTGCCTTCATACATGGCAATCAGCATCGACTGATGCTCTGCAGCTCCCAGTACGGGTCGCAACGTCTCAGCTTCCCGCTCAAAGCCGTGCCGTAATGAGCGGATATCTTGCAGGGAGATGGGAGCTACCTCGGCTGAGGATTTTTGGAAGTCTAGAGTTTCTGCAAAACTTGCAGGGTCCAAACCAGCCACTTTGAAGTCCATGGGGTCTCCTCCTGGATAGGACGGTCTTGTGACGAGACCAGAATTGTTACGTCAAGTGGACTCAAAAGGCAAACGCTAACCCGATCTGGTAGAACTAATCGATCATGAAGAAGGTTCAGGACCATTATTTTTACAAGGCCCGCAAGGATGGTTACGTTGCCCGCTCAGCATATAAACTAGAGGAAATTGACCAGCGTCACCAGTTGCTGAAACGTGGTCAGAAGGTCCTTGATTTAGGCTGTGCGCCAGGATCTTGGTTACAGTACACGTCAAGGCAGATTGGCGAGAGTGGACGCTTGCTGGGGATTGATCTGCAAGCTGTGGCGATCAGTCTGCCGCCGCAGGTGGAGGTGCTTCAGGCCGATATCTACGAGCTCAATCGTAGTGGTGCTTGGTGGGAGAACCCTTTCGACGTCATCCTGAGTGACATGGCTCCAAAGACTACAGGTGTTCGCTCTGCCGATGCAGATCGCTCTTATGCACTCAATCAATATGCTTTATGGTTGGCAGAACAACATCTGAGTGAAGGAGGATGCTTGCTGGTCAAGGCTTTTCAGGGAGCACCCTTCCAGCAGCTTCAGCAGGGGTTCCGACAAATGTTTACCAAAGTCAAAATTTGTAAGCCAAAAAGTTCTCGATCGGAGAGCGTGGAAGTGTTCTTGTTGGGGAAGAAGAAGCAGGAAGGCCAAGTGAGGAAAGAGGGCATCTCCTAGCTCTGGGAGATGCCTGACGGCGGGTTATTTGTGCTGAGAGGCAGCTTGACGAGCAATGGCCCAGAGTAGCTGAGCTTCGTAAGCAGCAGCACGCTTGCGCTCAACTTCATATTCCTCTTCTGTTGCCCGCGAAGAGGATTTACTCAGTAGTTGTTTGAGGTGCTCTGCCGCTTCTTTTTCGTCCTGCTCTGCTACGACTACGTCAATTTCTTCAGCGAAAGCAGCGCGTTCCACCAGTACAGTGACGTGGTTGTTGTCAACTTGAGCGTAGCCTCCTTGGACCGCTAGGTAGCTTTGCTTTTGTCCAACGAAGTAGCTCAGGACGCCACCGTTGAGCATGGTGACGACAGGAATGTGTTGTGGAAGAATTCCCATCTCTCCCATCGAACCGGGCAGAACGACATGGTCTGCTTCGGTTTCAAGTAGGATTCGGCCGGGTGTGAGCACTTCCAGTTGCAGCTTATCCATGAGGGTGCCTTTTCAGAGAAATGATCATCAGGCTGCTTCAGCTGCGGCCATTCGCGAAGCCTTTTCACGGGCTTGCTCGATCGTACCGACCAGATAGAAGGCCTGCTCGGGCAT
>PBZZ01000095.1 GCA_002730365.1 Deltaproteobacteria bacterium | reverse complement strand
CGAAATCATGTTTTGGCAAGATAGAGAGAAATCAGGTTTTTTTGATGGGTTGCAACTACTCCAATTAGAACTTTCAGGAACGGGAATTGACGATAGGGGCATTTCACACGAGCCTAGATTTAAAATAATCAATTTACATTACCATCTCGGCTGGAATTGGGATCTATTTAACTTTGTACACCTACAATTCTTTGTGTCCTACGGAATTGGCCAAACGCACTTCAGTGTAGCCCTGCAACAGGGACAGACGGTGTCAAAAAATTTCGAAGAGCAACAGGCTTATTCCGATATGACCACCTACGGCACAAATCTGATTCTAGAACTAACGAACCGTTTGTGGTTGGGTTATTCAGTAGTTCGTGTACAGGATTCGCAGTCAGTAGACTATGGATACACTCAAAGTGAGTTTGCCCCTGCAAATTACCAATCCGCTTTAATTGTTTACAAATGGTCAGCTCCTCATCAAAACCAAAGGGGTTCAGAGGTTACTTCGACAAACCGATGATGCGTTTTGCAAAACCAAACGAGAATGCTAGCTGATTGAAGTCGAGCAAATCCATCAGCCTTTTGTAATCTCTCCAGCTGTTCAAGCCGGAGCCAAACAATTGTTCAAACAACTACAATAAAACTTTCGGACAACATGTAAGTTTCCCACTTGCCAGAAAATCTCTGATCGTTATTCTCAAGGGACTCATTGTAACCCATCATTCTTGAGGAGATCATGCCAAACGCGATTCGTATTTACGAACAGGGAGGTCCAGAAGTCATGCGCTGGGAGTCCGTTGACCTACCTGAACTTGGTTCCGAAGAAATCCGCATTCGCCACACAGCCATTGGCCTGAACTTCATTGAAACCTATCAGCGAAGCGGTCTCTATCCTCTCAACCCACCCTGTGGACTAGGTAAGGAAGCTGCTGGTGTTGTCGAAGAGGTTGGTAGTGCAGTCAAGGAATTCAAGAAAGGAGACCGGGTTGTCTATGTCGGTGGGACCAGCGCTTACAGTGAAGTCTCCCAGATTGTGTCAAATCTGGTGGTTTCTATTCCAGATGATGTGGAAGATGAAGTCGCCGCAGCCTCCATGCTGAAAGGGATGACCGCAGAATATCTGCTACGTCGTATTGGAAGAGTTCAGGCAGATGATGTGATTCTCTTTCACGCTGCTGCTGGAGGAACGGGCCTGATTGCCTGTCAGTGGGCAAAAGCCTTAGGTTGTACGGTGATTGGTACAGTCAGTTCACCCACCAAGGAATCTTTGGCTCGAGATAACGGATGTGACTTCGTAATCAATTATGAGCAAGAGAACTTCTTGGATCAGGTGATGGAAATCACCAATGGGAAGGGTGTTCGGTTAGTCTACGATTCAGTAGGGCGCGATACTTTTGACGGAACAATCGGCTGTCTGAGTACAAGAGGTTTGTTCGTGAGCTTTGGTCAATCCTCCGGACCAGTGCCTCCAGTGGATCTGCGAGTCTTCAATCCAAAGAGTTTGTTCTACACGCGTCCAACACTCTTTTCCTATGTTGCTACTCGTGCGGAGTTGCTGGACAGTTCCCAGGCACTGTTCGGAGCTATTGGTAGTGGGAAGGTCAGGATTTCAATCAATCAACGCTATCCTTTACGTGAAGTTGCGCAGGCTCACGCTGATCTCGAAGGCCGCCGAACAACAGGATCTACTGTTCTGATTCCCTGATAAAATCTTCACAAAAGCTATGGGGTGCTCGTTCGAGAGGAACTCATAGCTTATGCCGCCCGATTTGTGAACTCGACTAATTCTTCCAAGCGCTGCCAAGCGTTGCCAGAGTCCACCAGTTGGGTTGCGTGCTCCACACCATCCCTCAGATCATCAACCTTTCCTGCGACTACTAGAGCACCTGCAGCATTGTAAAGAGCCACATGTCGTGGGGTGCCTTGGTTTTTTCCTTGGAGAATCTCTCGAATCATTTGGGCACTCTCTGCTGGACTGTCAATGTGCATCTCTTCCAAATTGCCTTTCGGCAAGCCTACCTCTTCGGGTTCCAGTTGATACAGTTCGACCTTACCGTCTCGAAGCTCTGCAACATGGGTTTTGGCCGTTGTGGTTAACTCGCAGAGACCGTCAGCACCATGAACCACCAGCGCGCGTTCTGCCCCAAGTTCCGCAAGCACCTGAGCAATTCGAAAAGTCCATTCTACGTTGGGCACACCCACTAGCTGGCACTGAGCTTGGGCCGGGTTGGTTAATGGTCCAAGAATGTTGAAAACTGTCGGTATGCCTAGTTCTCGACGAATTGGACCCGCAAATCGCATTGCGGGGTGATGCTTAATCGCATAACAGAAGCAGAGTTGTAATTCCTGTAGGCAAGCTTCAACCTCCGAAAGATCCAAATCAATATTTACTCCTAGCGCCTGTAGGGCTTCTGCACTACCGCTACGCCGCGTGTTGCTTCGATTTCCGTGCTTGGCCACAACAGCCCCTCCAGCAGCAGCAATCAACGCAGCGCAGGTGGAAATATTAAAGGTACTGATGCCATTGCCCCCTGTACTGCAAGTATCAATTGCATCACTTGGAGCCTTAATTTTCTCGGAGCGCTCTCGCATGGCGTGAGCTGCGCCGACAATCTCATCAATCGTTGCACCTTTGGCCTGGAGCAGGGCAAGTAAAGCGGCGGCCTGTGAAGGAACCGCTTCTTCACTCATAATCCAGAGAATCATCTCCCGAGCCTCTTCGCGGCTCAGATTCTTTCGTTCAAGTAACTTCGCTAGCAGTTCTTTCATCAACAGGACTCCGCAAACTCAGGGAAACGGTTGGGGTTTTTCAGGGAAAGTGGTGGGTCCTACAGAGAGTCCAACCGGGTTGGGTAATTTTCTTGGAATAGTAGTCAAAACTGGAATTTCAATAACTTCTTCCTCCTGATACTGCAACCACTGCTCGTAGAGCATGGCTGCTTCGTTCAGGTTGTTCGGATCCTTGCGTTCCAATTGATCCAGCATCGAAGGATTCTCGGTCAGCAAGAAATCTTCTTCTACTTCCTGCACCGTTGACGTTGATGGCTTCTTCACCGGGACCGTTTCCGGCATCAGTGCCATGATCCGCAGGTTACGCTTCAACTGTTCCCAAGCTTTGTACAATCCTCTAGGGATTGCTTGCCATGGCAACCCATGCGCTAACCCAAAAGCGGCAACAGTCAGCAATGCAAGACCTCGAAGGACTGGCAGGAAAGGCAGAGCAGTGTAGATACGTACACTCAGATAGAAACAAACCGTACCAATTACCGTGGCAGCCTCTTGGTGAGGCAGATGTTGCAAGATCCACTGTGAACCCAACAACCCGAGATAACCGTAACTCCAGAGCCCTTGAAATGGGACGGTGTTGTGTTCCAGTGTCAACACCAACACATGCAAAATGGAAAGGAGCCAGCAGAGCAACAGGGCATGATACCATCCGCTGAGCAAAGAAAAGCGATGCCAATGTGGTCTGCTCAGGGGGATTAGAAACCAAAACAGTAAAGGAGTCGGTGGGCCAAAGATTTCCAGCAGTGACCCTCCAATCAGTGCACCTGGCAACCCTAACCAGTTGTGTATTCCCTCCGGTGGTGTCAGTGGGCTAAATACCGTAGGATCGACGAATTCAGCTGTCGCCAAAGCTACACCACCGAGCAGCGCCAGTACGAGGAAAAACCAGTCAAATCGCCCACGTAAGCGTGGTGACGCTTCCAAATTGATCGTATCCACTACGAAAATCCTTTCCTAACATCCCGCCCATCCTGGGTGAGGAATCCAAAATTACTTGCCAGGTAGCAGTCCCTGATTTTTCAGAATTGTATAGATCTGTTCTGCTACCGGAGGGATAACATAGGAATCAATCCGTTCACCCAACAAAGCCACCTCCCTCACTAGAGTGGAACTAACCACAAATAGATCCGGCCGACCAAACAAGCAGAAGGTTTCCAGTTGAGGGTCAATCCCCAAATTACCAATCGCCTGCTGCAGCTCTCCATGAAAATCGTTTGTACTGCGTAATCCCTTGATGAGCACACTCGCACCTCTACTCTGTGCATAGCGCACAGTGGGACCCTGATAGGCATCAACGCTCACGTTCTCTAAGCCAGGTAGATGATCTACATACGCCTGCATCATCTCCTTGCGTTCTTCCTGAGTAAAGAGGTACTCCTTCTCTGGGTTTACGGCAGCCGCCCAGTAGACGTACTCAAAGTGCCGGGCAGCACGCGTGACGATATCCGCGTGTCCGAGGGTCGGAGGATTAGAACTGGTCGGGTAAATAGCCACACGGGTTGGGGCCATGGAGCGCTTCTCCGAAGAACAAGGAAAAGGAATCACTGCAGGCGCTGCTGCAACGTATGCAGTAGATTTAGTGCCTCCAGCGGAGTGGTTTGCGATAAATTGAGCGCTCGTAATTCCTCAACTAACCAGGAATTTTCAGCAAACAATGAAAGTTGCAGTTGGGAGCTGTTGCAAGTTTCTTGCGTTGCTGCCTCCTGATGTATAATTGGATTATCATACGCGGGCGGAACTTCTTGAACCACATGCCCCAAAGTGTGGGCCTGCTCAAGAGTCTGCAAGATCTGTTGGGCTCGCTGAATCACTAAGGGTGGCAAACCAGCCAGCCGAGCAACCTGCACCCCGTAGCTCTTGTCAGCTTCTCCCGGACTAATCTTTCGCAAAAAGACAATGCGTTCACCATCTTCCTCTACACTTACACTTGCATTCACAACTCCGGCCAATTGCTGCGCCAACTCTGTGAGTTCATGATAGTGCGTTGCGCAGAGTGTCAGTGAGCCCAATTCATGGAGATGTTCAACAATCGCCCAGGCGATGCTGATGCCATCAAAGGTGCTCGTTCCACGCCCAATCTCATCCAATACAATCAGGCTGTTTTCCGAGGCATTGTTGAGAATTGCTGCTGCCTCGTTCATTTCCACCATGAAGGTACTTTGCCCCTGACTCAGGTTGTCAGAAGCCCCAACCCGGGTAAATACTCGATCTACTAGCGTCATTTCAGCAGAAGCGGCCGCTACAAAACAGCCAGTTTGGGCCATCAACACGTTCAGAGCAACCTGACGCATGAATGTCGACTTACCAGCCATGTTGGGGCCGGTAATCAGCAGAGCCTGTCGCTTCTCTTCCTCCAAGTCAATGTCATTTGGAACGAAAGGTTCGCCCAGATCCAGTTGCTCAATCACTGGATGCCGAGAAGCTTGCAAACGCAGCTTTCTCGAATGTCCAGCTTCCAGCAGGAAGGGCCGCACATAGTTAGCAGCCAAAGCTAGTTCCGCCCAACCAGCCAGAACATCCAAAATAGCTAATTTGTGAGCACTTTCCTGAAGACGTCCAAGTTGTTGCAGAACCTCCTGCCTTAGCTCCGCAAACAGTGCTTGTTCCAACTCCACACTACGTTCTTCTGCACTGAGAATTTTCTCTTCAAACTCCTTGAGATCCTGCGTGATATAGCGTTCCCCATTAGTCAGAGTCTGTTTGCGGAGATAATGGCCCGGAACCCGATTCTTGTGAGCATTGCTGACTTCCAAATAGTAGCCAAACACCTTGTTGAAGCCTAGCTTAAGACTGGCAATACCGCTTCGATCGCGCTCTTGTTGTAGCATTCGATTGAGAAACTCTTTGGAATCTATGGTCAAGAGCCGTAGATCATCCAACTCCTTTGACACTCCATCGGCGATGTAACCACCCTCTGCCAATTTCAGAGAAGGCTCTGGCAGCAACCGCTGTGCCAGCAGGGTGAGTAAGTCGTTCAGGGGATCAAAGGAAGCGCCCACCTCGACTAGCAATGGGGTGGACAAGGTTGCCAACAACTCCGGTAACAATTGCAGAGGTTCCAACGAACTGCGCAAAGCGAGGAAGTCACTGATGCCTGCCACCGGCAAACTAATCCGTCCTGCAATTCTTGGTAGATCCTGGACTTGAGACAACTGCTGACGTAGTTCCTGTCGTATTCGACCCTGTTTCTGGAACTCTTCGACCGCATCATAGCGAGCTTCCAGAGGTTCTTTATCCAATAGTGGATAGCGCAGCCACTGCCGCAACTGGCGTGCTCCCATTGGAGTCACACATTGATTGAGCACGTGAAAAAGTGTATGATACTTTTGTCCGGTGGGAGTTTCGAAGATCTCCAGGTTGCGGATGGTTGTTTCATCCAGTGGCATTGTCTGACTGCGTCGTAGCTGACGGATACTAGTCAGATGCGACAAGCTACACTGTTGTGTCTCAGCCATATACTGCAGCAATGCTCCAGCAGCCCGAATACCTCGTGCCAAATCCTCCACACCGAACCCAGCAAGGTTCAGGGTGCCAAAATGTTCGAGAAGTCGCTGTCGTGCAGTCTGCGTGTCAAAATCGTAGGCTGAGCGAATGGTCACTGCCTGATCCCCAGCCTTCGGCAGTTGCTTCAGTAGCTGAAGGACGTTCTGCACAAACTGAACTTCACCCTCGGTTCGAGCCTCTGGAAGAAGTACCTCGCTTGGTTGTAGCTGACGCAAAAAGTCCAGGCACAACAACTTTTCACTTTCTTCAAACTCCGTGATTTCCAGTTCACCCGTGGAAAGATCGGCCCTAGCCAGCCCAACACCAGCAGGACGCGCCTGCCAAAGCAAGGAAACCAGGTAGTGGTTGTCGTCAGGGGGAAGAAGTTCGGGGGAGACTGTGGTTCCAGGTGTAACAATCCTAACAATTTCTCGATTGACCAGACCCTTGGCTTTGGCCGGATCTTCTGTCTGCTCACAAATAGCAACCTTGTATCCAGCAGCGGTCAAACGATTGAGATAGCCCTCATAAGCCCGATAGGGGACACCGCACATTGGAATTGCTCCTTCCTGCTGCTTGTTCCGAGAAGTCAGCGCAATCTGGAGGATTGGTGCAGCCTTTACTGCATCATCACCGAACATTTCGTAGAAGTCTCCCATGCGGAAGAAGAGGATCTTGTCCGGATGCTGCCGCTTGGCATCATGGAACTGGCGCATCATCGGAGTTTCGCTGGCTGACTGGGACATCGACAAATGAGGCTGGAGAGTGGCTTATGACAGAGGCCCAAAAGTTAGGTCAAGGTACGGAGGGTCAAAAAAGTTGCAAGTAAGAAACCTGTTATCAACGGCGAGAATGGTAGTCAAATCAGGTGGATTGGCCCAGAAAAGAAAGTTGACATCACCGTAAATTTTGCATATTATAAGCGGCTTTCCTTGGCTGGCTTAGCTCAGTTGGTAGAGCAGCTGATTTGTAATCAGCAGGTCGGGGGTTCGAATCCGTCAGCCAGCTCCAGGAATGACTATGTGGGGAGATTCCCGAGCGGTCAAAGGGGGCAGACTGTAAATCTGTTGGCTCAGCCTTCGAAGGTTCGAATCCTTCTCTCCCCACCACCAGCGACGGGCCCGGGTAGCTCAGTGGTAGAGCGTTTCCTTGGTAAGGAAAAGGTCGGCAGTTCAATCCTGCTCTCGGGCTCCAGTGACATTGAACCGTCACCTTGTACAGGCCAGTAGCTCAGTTGGTAGAGCAGCGGATTCCAAATCCGCAGGTCGCAGGTTCGACCCCTGTCTGGCCTGCACAGTACCAAGCCATGATTCCCGCCCTGTCTCGGTTCTGGCAGACTCGTCATCACGTCCAATCCAAACAAGGCCATGTTCAATAGAATCCGGCAATTTTTTATTGACGTCCAAGCCGAATTTAAACGTATTCAATGGGCGACTCGCGAGCGCACGATCCGGCAAACTTCCATCGTGGTTCTGGTATCGCTGATCATCGCGATCTATCTGGGGGTGGCTGATCTTGGACTCTCCAACCTGATGCAACTCCTGATTTCTGGCTAAGAGATATGCGATGAACGATAGTGAATTGAAATCCGAAATTCCAATTATTCCAAGTGAAACGGCTGAAAACGCTGAACCTGCAACTTTCGAGAACAGCCACTTCAAGTGGTACATTCTCCAGGCCCACACCGGCTATGAGAAGCGGGTCAAACTAACGATTGAAAAGCAGCTGGAGATCAAGGGGCTTCAGCATTTGGTTGGGGAAATCTTCATTCCTTCTGAAGAAGTCACTCGCAGCAAGGGTGGGAAGCAGCGTGTTGTCACGCAGAAGTATTTCCCAGGCTATCTACTGCTGCACATGGACCTGCAGGAGGATCTCTGGCACCTGATCATTAGGACCAACCGGGTCACTGGTTTCGTAGGGCGCAAGCATCACGAAGAAAACCGCTACATTCCTCCGATACCGCTCAGCAACGAAGAACTGATGGCGATCAAGGAACAAATCGATAGCGGTTTCCAGCAAGCCAGCGTGGAAGAAGAATTTGTTCGGGAGCAGAAGGTGATGATCACCGAAGGTCCTTTCAGCAACTTCAGTGGTGTGATCGACGAGATCAGCCACGAACGTGGCAAGCTCAAGGTGCTTGTCAGTATTTTTGGCCGCCCAACCCCTGTCGAAGTCGATTTCGACAAGGTGGTCAAGGCCTAAACAGTAGGAGTTGGGAGTTCCATCCAACGCTGACTACTCCAACAGGTTTTCATGGCAAAAGAAGTCAAGGCCTTCATTAAGTTGCAAGTTGCTGCTGGAAAGGCCAACCCCTCGCCGCCAATTGGACCAGCTCTTGGCCAACACGGCGTCAACATCATGGAGTTCTGCAAGGCATTCAATGCTCGCACGCAGGGACTCGATACGATCATTCCAGTCGTGATCACGGTCTACAAGGACCGCTCTTTCAGTTTCATCACAAAGACCCCGCCTGCCTCGGTCTTAATTAAGGAAACCCTCAAGCTCGGCAAGGGTTCCGCTACACCCAATACCGCTACGGTTGGGACCCTCTCACAAGCCCAGTTAGAGGAAATTGCCAAAACTAAATTACCAGACCTCAACTGCTACGATATTGAAGCTGCCAAAGCAATCATTGCTGGGACAGCACGTAGTATGGGTGTGGCAATCGGCGATTAAGGAGAGAACAATGAAGAAGCTGAGTAAGCGCCAGAAGGCGATTCGTGAAAAAGTAGAATTGGAAAAGCAGTATTCACTCGAAGAAGCCCTGCAACTCCTGCAGGAAGTAAAAGCAACCAAGTTCGATGAAACTGTGGATGTCGTTCTCCGACTTGGTGTGGATCCACGCAAAGCGGACCAGATGGTTCGTGGAACCTGCTCCCTGCCTCACGGACTAGGTAAAGAGGTACGCATACTCGTCTTTGCCAAGGGAGAAAAAGCTCGTGAAGCCGAAGAGGCTGGAGCTGATTATGTTGGAGCCGAAGACATCGCTGAGCGAATCCAAAAGGAAAGCTGGTTCGATTACGAGCGTGTTGTTGCTACCCCTGATGTGATGAATGTTGTGGGTCGCCTTGGTAAAATCCTTGGACCTCGTGGCTTGATGCCAAACCCAAAAGTGGGAACCGTCACCATGGATGTAGCTAACGCTGTGAAAGACATCAAGGCTGGTCAGGTAGAGTTCCGTGTTGACAAACAAGGTAATCTACACGCGCCTGTGGGCCGGATCTCTTTCAATGTGGACCAGTTAGCTGAAAATATCCGTTCCTTTGTTGATTCGGTTCAGCGGCTTAAGCCCTCGACCTCCAAAGGGGTCTACATGCGCAAGTGCTGTGTCAGCTCCACAATGGGGCCTGGACTGCTCGTAAGTCTATAAAATTTTGTTGAATTGACTCCTGATAGGGAGTCACTGGTGGGCTCAAAAGCTCACCTTTACGCATCTGGCAAGCAGTTGTTGAAGACAGCTGGGGCCCTAACGGGCTTAATCTTCCCCGCCGAGACAATTGTGGTGCTGGAGCAAGTCCTACCTTGCTCTCTTCAGAACTGCCCTGCCCGATCATCAGTCGTTTCTGCATCGTGCAGCAACGACTTGATGTACCTCCGGTCTTCTTCGAAAGCCCGGTTTACTCGTGAAATTTCCATCAGAGGTTCTCGTGGATCGTTCTCAAAAAGAAACGGTCGTGGATGAGATCCGGGAGATCTTTAAAAACGCCGCCGCTGGCGTACTGGTTGACTACCGAGGTTTGGAAGCTAATAAGATCGTGGAGCTGCGACAGCAGTTGCGCAATTCAGCTTCGACCCTGAAGGTGCTCAAAAACACTCTGGCTCGCATTGCTTCCGAAGGAACTCCCTTCGGTGTTTTGGAGAAGCAGTTTGTAGAGACCTGCGCCTTGGTGTACTCACCATCCGACCCTGTGGGTCAGGCAAAGATTCTCACGGAATTCGCCAAGACCAACCCTCAGTTGGTAATCAAGGCGGGTGTGCTATCCGACGCCAATCGTGCTTCTCTGCTGAATGCAGGAGAGGTTGAAGCGCTAGCCAAACTCCCAAGTCGGGAGGAACTGATTGTAAAGGTGCTCTTTGTGTTGCAGGCACCGTCCACCCAGTTCGTTCGCACACTCAACGAGGTTCCAGCCAAGATTGTTCGTACGTTGGCAGCTGTTGCCGAATCAAAGTCTGCTGCCTAATCCAAGTTATTGAAAGGAAATCGAAATGTCTGAAATTACCAAAGAGCAATTGATCGAGCATATTGCCAACATGACAGTGCTGGAATTGTCTGAGTTGGTCAAGGAGTTGGAAGAGAAGTTTGGTGTGAGCGCTGCCGCTGCAGCCGTTGCTGCCGCGCCTGCAGCAGGTGGTGCTGGTGGTGGCGCGGCCGCAACCGAAGAGAAGACCGAATTTGACGTTGTTCTTGATGCTGCTGGTGAGAAGAAGATCAACGTGATCAAGGAAATTCGTGCAATCACCGGCCTTGGCCTGAAGGAAGCCAAGGAATTCGTTGAGAGCGCACCGAAGACCGTGAAGGAAGGCTGCCCGAAAGAAGAAGCCGAAGAGATCGTTAAGAAATTGCAGGAAGCTGGGGCTTCTGCATCCATCAAGTAAGTGGTAGTTTGAGGAACCGTACTCGTACCGGTTCCTCATTTCTGTTCAATCGGCCTCAACAATTCCTTCCAGAAATTTACGCAGTATCGTCTCTCGCGCCTTCCCGTTCCAATCCCAGTTTTTTTCCCTTTCTCGATGTAGGCTGGCTTCACGGAGCAAGACATTCGGTTGAGCCTGTGTATTTTTACCTGGCATGTTCCTCCTTACCCAGTCGTGTCTTCTAAGACACCGGTTTTGTAAAACTCTCCCTATCCTTCAGAACTCTCCAGGAGCCTGATCTGAAAGAGACGTTTCTGAGGAAACAATCCGCAAGAATGGTACCAATTGTTTTTAAGTTGATCTGCTCTTGAACCTCCAAAGCAAGCGCACTATTTTCTTTCTTTTCCCTGATTGTTTTATAATTTTAAGGCGCCCATGGCTTCCATTGCACATCACCGTCTTGCCTATGGACTGCTCAGTCCAACCCTAGTATTGATGATCCTCAGCGGAGTGATTCCCTTCGCACTAGTGATTTATTTTTCGCTACATGACACCTTTGCGGGGGAGCACTATATTTGGGTGGGAACCACTTGGTATGAGCAGATGCTGGGATCTACTGAATTTCATGCTGCTCTCTTGCGGAGTCTTGGGTTTTCGATCCTAGTACTGGCTATTCAATTGCCCCTGGGGATCTACATTGCACTGAAGTTACCTTTCGAGGGACTGCTCTCCAAGTTCTACATCATCATTTTCGCCATTCCACTGCTGATGCCAGTGATCGTGGTGGGCTACATCTGGAAGTTTTTGATTCTACCAAAAATCGGGCTCCTCAGTGAGTTTATAGCGTTGCTTGGATGGAATTATGACCTGAATGATCCTGTTGTTGTGTGGATTACACTGATTGTGATGGATACTTGGCACTGGACCAGTTTAGTGGTGCTGCTTTGCTTCGCCGGACTGCGTACGATTCCAGATGCTTATTACCAGGCAGCAGCAATTGATGGTGCTGGACGTTGGGCGATCTTCCAGCATATTCAACTGCCCAAACTTCGGTTGGTGCTACTGATTGCAGGGCTTCTCCGCTTCATGGATAGCTTCATCATCTACACAGAGGCTTATGTACTGGCTCGAGGGGGTCCTGGCGTCAGCACCAACTTTCTTTCTCTAGAATTGATCCAAACTGCTACGATCCAGTTCGACCTAGGTGAGGGGGGCGCTATGGCCGTCATCTACGCTACGATCGTAGTAGTCGTAGCTTGGCTATTTTTCTCACGGGTTATTCCATCACAAAGCCTGAAGTCTCAGGAGAGTACATGAACCAGAGATTTTCGATTGTGCCCATTTTCTATCTGGCCTTTCTATTGATTCCTCTTTATTAGCTACTGACCATGAGCTTCAAGCCGATGAAAGAACTTGCTGGCCAGTTGACCTTGTATCCGAAATCCCCAACCCTGGATCACTACCAAGTCATTTTCAGTGATTCGAGCTGGTACCTGGGCTATCTCAATGCAACGGTCTATGTCCTGATGAATGTTGCCGTCTGCTTGGTAGCCGCCATTCCCGCAGCCTATGCTTTCTCTCGCTACCGTTTCTTTGGTAGTCGTCCTCTCTTCTTTGGTCTGCTTGCCTT
>PBZZ01000094.1 GCA_002730365.1 Deltaproteobacteria bacterium | reverse complement strand
GGTAAAATTTAACATCATGTATTGAACCTGGACTAAATTAGAATGTCACAACAACAATTCAAATTTAAAGAGCGTCTTCGTTATAGGCTGGATAATTTCTTTTCCAAGGGAGGAACTGCTGTATTCTTAGCATTGCTGTTCTTATTTTTCGTCGCGTTTGTCGTCATGGGATCTCTACGACTACTAGCTTTCGTACTTTTCCCAGATGAAAATATCGATGAGATGGGATTTTTGCTTTGGCATGCTTTTTTTCAGATTATCGATTCGGGCTCCCTTGCAGAGCTAGATGCGCAATCTAATCTTGCTGGGAAATTGGTTGCGATAGCGACTATTTTTATGGGCTTGGTGCTTTTTTCCAGCATGGTTGCTTTCATTACTCAGCAATTTGAAATGCGACTTTCTATCCTTAGAAAGGGTAAGAGTAAAGTCCTGGAGAAAAATCATACAATCATTTTAGGCTTTGATATTCGCTGTATGGAGATTATCAAGGAACTGATTGAGGCAAACGCTTCGGAAAAAGATGCGGTAGTAGTTGTGATGGCTGATCGTGAGAAGGAACAGATGGATGATTATTTTCACGAACACCTTCCAGACACACAATCTACACGAATAATCTGCAGAACTGGTTTGGCTTCATCGCCACAGGCTTTGAGAAAAATAGGCGTGGATAAAGGCAGATCCGTTATTTTAACAAACCCATCACCTCAGGTAGCTACCAATGCTGTGAAGATTCAGGGTGATTACCAAATTCTCAAAGCTATCATGGCGATTTCCTCTGTAACTGGTGAGGAGAAAATGCCTCCAGTGATTGCAAAATTATTTTTTGAGAGGAATCGTGACCTGGCCCGTGGAATAGCACCCGGAAAAGTTGTTGTTCTAGACGAAGACCTCATTCTGGCAAAAATTCTTGTCCAAACTTCTAGAATCCCAGGTTTGTCATTGGTGTACTCTCAATTAGTTGGTTTTGTTGGTGATGAAATTTACTTTGCTTCAGTACCAGATTTCCTTTGGGGTAATAATTTCGGACAGATGCAATTCCATTTTCAAAGTAGTGTCCCAATTGGTATACGAAGATCTGATTCGATCATCCTGAATCCTAAGCCAGATACAATTTTAGAAGAGGGAGATGAAGCCATTGTAATTGCTGAGGATGACTCAACGATTCACTTTTTTGAACAGCCAGTAATTGAGCCAACAGAACTTTCCTACTCCGAAAATAAAGTTCTACCAAAGATTGAAAAGTATCTTATTTTTGGTTGGAACAGAAAACTTCCGATTCTGGTTGATGAATACAGTGGGTACATTCATGAGGGTTCTGTAATAGACATTATTGTACCTAGAAAATCTGAGGCGATGGAAAAAATTTTCCAGCAACTTTCCAGCAAGCATTCAAAGGTTAGGATGACCCTGCAGCAAGTTAATCCTTCAATGTCTAACTTTCCAGCTAGGTTATATCCTCATCGGTATGACAATGTGATCATTATGGCTGGTGAAAACGGAACTACAGAAGAAATCGATTCAGAAACAATTTCTATGCTGCTCAAGTTTCGCCACTTTTTCAGAGAGGTTCGAAACAAAGGTGAGGAAGTCCATACACAACTAATTACAGAAGTGATGGATTCAGCGAATGCACAAATTATTCAGCAATCAGGGGTCAAAGACTTTCTAGTAAGTAATCAATTTGTCTCCAAAATGATGGCTCAGATTTCTGAGGATCCAGATGTAAATCTAGTTTATGAAGATCTGTTCCGTGAAGACGGTAGCGAAATTTATCTGAAACCTGCGTGGCTCTATTTTGATAATCTTCCGATGGAAGTCTCTTTCGCAGACATAATGTTGGCTGCTCAAAAAAGAGAAGAGGTTTGTTTCGGATTGAAAATAAGATCTGAAGAATATGAACCAAAATTTGGTATTAATATAATTCCAAAAAAAGATGATGTGTTCACACTTGAAGATGGAGACTCATTAATTGTACTTGCTGAGGACGAATACTAAACGAGTAATGTCATCTCCCCCACCCTCATAATGTCGGAAATCTTCAAGATTCAGGCTGATTACTATCCCACAGGTGATCAGCCAAAAGCTATCGAATTCCTCTGCAATAATCTTGATTCAAAAGTTAGAGACCAGATTTTACTGGGTATTACCGGATCTGGGAAGACTTTCACGATGGCCAGCATAATATCAAGATTACAGCGGCCTGCCCTGGTGCTAGCTCATAATAAAACTCTTGCTGCACAGCTTTACAACGAATTCCAACAATTTTTTCCAGAAAATGCCGTCGAGTACTTCGTAAGCTTCTATGATTACTATCAACCGGAAGCGTATGTTCCCCAAAGAGATTTGTTTATTGAAAAGGATACTGCGCTTAACGATGAATTAGACCGTCTACGTCTTTCTGCTACACGCTCCATACTTGAAAGAAAGGATGTTGTAATTGTCAGCAGTGTCTCATGCATCTACGGATTGGGAGATCCTGAAGAGTATGGACAAATGTTGCTCTATTTGCGTCAAGGTGACCGATATAGGAGAGGACAACTCTTAGAAAGATTGGTGGAGATTCGCTATGAACGGAACGATTATGATTTTCATCGAGGCACATTCCGCGTCCGTGGAGATGTAATCGAGATTTACATGGCTGAAGCAGAATATGCCGTGCGAGTTGAACTTTGGGGTGATGAAATTGAAAATATTAGTAAATTTGATCCACTTACAGGAAAGAGAATTGCGGGTCTTCGACATTTTGTAATCTACCCAGCTTCGCACTACGTTACAGGATCAGACACGGTTCCAACCACAATCAATATGATTCGGGAAGAGCTTCAAGAACGATTGGAAGAGCTGCATTCCCAGGGAAAGTTGGTCGAATATCATCGCCTGAAGCAAAGAACTGAGCATGATATTGAAATGATCGAGGAAACAGGGTTTTGCCAAGGAATTGAAAACTACAGCCGCATCATACAACGCAGGTCACCTGGTTCTGCCCCAACAACCTTGCTCGATTATTTACCTGACAACGCAATTATCTTTGTAGACGAGAGCCATGTCAGCCTTCCACAAGTTAGAGGAATGTACATGGGTGATAGAAGTCGCAAAACCACATTGGTTGAGCATGGATTTCGACTGCCATCCGCAATTGATAATCGTCCACTAACTTTCGAGGAATTCGAAAAAGTAGACCTGCCCTTCATCTACGTTTCAGCCACTCCAGGTGATTATGAATTGCAAAAAGCTGGACCGCAAGTGGCTGAACTGGTTATTCGTCCAACCGGACTCGTAGACCCACCCATTGAAATCAGGCCTGTCATCGGGCAAGTCGATGACATGTTAGAAGAAATTCGCATTTGTGTTGAGAAGGAAGAAAGGGTCTTGATTACAACCCTGACCAAAAGGATGGCAGAAGATCTGACAGATTACTATAAAGATCTTGGTGTGAGAGTGGTCTACATGCACTCAGATGTTGATGCTGTGGAACGGACCCAAATTCTACATGATCTTAGAATGGGTAAATACGATGTTTTAGTAGGAATCAACTTACTTCGCGAAGGGCTTGATTTGCCAGAAGTTTCTCTTGTGGGGATTTTTGATGCTGATAAAGAAGGGTTTCTTAGGTCCACACGTTCATTGATTCAGACTTGTGGTCGAGCGGCAAGGAATGTTCATGGACAGGTGCTGATGTATGCGGATCGAATTACAAAATCGATGCAGGAGACTATTGACATCACCGAAGCTCGGAGAGCTAGGCAACTAGATTACAATGAGAAAAACAACATTGTCCCTAGAACTGTCAAACGTTTTGTGGCGCCTTCTTTACGTACTGAAATGGAGGAAGAAGAAGTCGTTGAAGAAACTGCACCATTTTATCAAAATCATAATAAAATTGAGGATCAGATCAGTGAACTTGAATCAGATATGCGAACAGCCGCGAGTAATCTTGAATTTGAGTTTGCTGCAAAATTGCGGGACCAAATTCAAAAGTTGAAATTGTCAATTGGTAAAGCAGATTGAGAATACTCAATCAATTCTTCAGTCACTTGATGAAATTTCGAAGGTATCCTTCCCCACTTTGGATCTTCTTTGCTGCTTCATTTTGCCTTCCATCATTCATTCGCACCTATCTTTTCTTCGAGCAAGCTGAACTCCACCCTAGAATGATTAAGACTTTTTCATTAGGTCTCGGCTATGACCTGATGAATGCGGCATTGGTTACTCTCACAGTTGGGTTAATGCCACTAACAAATCGTCTGTTCAAAATTATCAGTATTTTGCTCTTTTCGGCACTAGCGGTCTTTTCCTTCATTGATTATCAATATTTACTTCAATTCGGCTCGCATCTTCCTTTTCATACCCTCGAATATCTTCACACACCCCAACACTTCGCATCAACTGTTGTTGCTGCGCTGCTTCACCCCAGTTTTATACTGATTGTGCTTTTTCCTGTTACAGGTTTTGTCTCGATAGCCCTTCATTTCCAGTCAGACGCACGGTCATGGAAGCGAAAGCTACTCATTCGGATTATAAGTCTAATTGCTTTATTTGTGATTGGTGGGAGTGCAGGCAGTTACAGTAATTCTTATGTTGGAAAAAATATTGATGATCCGCTTACCTCAGCTGCATTAAATTATTTTTTTTGGACTCAAGATCGTGAGCAAGAAGTTACTATTGAGAAACCCACTGAAGCGTTAGAGTTGATTCAAAAGGATTTACTTGGAAAGATCCCAACAGATCCAATTTATGTTGAATATCCTCTTGTCAGAGCTCACGAAGCAAAAGGATGTGCAATCAAAAAGACCGAGCTAGCCATTATTCTTTGCCCAGATCCTTCCGAAAAGCTCAACATCATCTTGCTGTTGATGGAATCCTTCCGAGCAGCCGAAATTGGTGTGTATGGCAGTGCAATAGATCTGACTCCAAGATTCGATGAGTGGGCAATGAAGGGAATTCTCTTCAAGAATTTTTACGCAAATGGCTTCCAAACTCGCCATGGTGAAATAGCAACATACTGCTCAGTGATGCCAAATTATGGTGCTGCAGTGTTGAAAGGCTTTGCGAAAAACCAATTTCGCTGCTTGCCAGCGGTGCTTCGAGAAAATGGATATTCAACAATTTGGTTTCACGCTGGTGATGCAGGTTTTGATGGACAAGCAACTTTTTTTCAAGAAAATGGCTTTGAAAAAATCATCGATAAATTTGATTTTCCGAGCGACACAGAAGAGTTAGGTTGGGGATATTCTGATGAAGCTCTTTTCCAAAAAGTTCTTTCTACTTTGTCGACATTTAAAGAACCTTTTTTTGCTTCCGCCCTAACGATTACAAATCATCATCCGTTTGAAGTCCCAGCTGAATACAAATTAGGATTAGGGACTCAAGATCTCCATAATTATTATAACTCTGTCCATTACATGGACTCAAAACTGGGAGAGTTTTTGTCGCTGGCTGAAAAAGAGCCTTGGTTTGAAAATACACTGATCATTATCACTGCGGATACCTCTAGCTTTCAGCTGCCCCAATCAAAGCCAAAAGATTTTGGTGAATTTGTTTCGCTTCGATCACGCATTCCTTTATTAATTCTTGGAGGGCCAATTGATAAAATCACTGAAATTAATGAGTTTGCAAGTCAGATAGACTTGGCTCCTACGATAATGGATTTACTGGGTTTAGCTTGGACCAGCCCATGGGTTGGAAAATCTTTGATTTCTGAGCAAGATCTTCTGATAGCCTACACGAACAGACCCGGAAGTTACTGGGCGGTAATGAGTGAAGATGGCAGTGTTTATTCCGAGAATAATAATAAATTTCATGTTGATGAGAACATGGATCCTCAATTGGAAAAAAGATTAAAATCTTTGGGAAGTGCTTGGTTAAATGTAACGCGTTGGTTACTCCAGGAAGATCTCTATTGGCCAAATTTGGGTAAGAATAATTAGATAGTCTTGCTCATAAAAATAATAAATTCAGTTAGATTAAATATGTTGTCTAAATTATTCTTTTTGATGATCAGCTTCCTGCTTATTGTTGATTTGTCCTTAGCACGTCCAAAAATTTCTCTGGATGAACGAGAAAACATTCGTATTTACAAGGATACTAGTCCTGCTGTTGTCAACATCAGCTCAATTGCAGTAAATTATGATTTCTTCTATCGTCCAATGCCTTCTGAGGCAGGTTCTGGGACAGGTTTCTTTATCAATCGAAAAGGGCATATCGTCACCAATTATCATGTAATTGAAGGAGCCCAAGAATTAATTGTCACCATGCTCGATGAAAGTCGATGGGAAGCCAAGATAGTTGGAGTAGATCCAAACAATGATTTGGCTGTGATTAAAGTCGATATCCCAGATGATAGGATTAAGATTTTATCAATGACCGATTCTAACGAAGTCTTTGTTGGCCAAAAGGTACTAGCTTTAGGAAACCCTTTTGGCCTGCAACACACTCTTACAACTGGAATTATTAGTGCTTTGGGTAGAACGATTGAAGCTCAAAATGGCAGAAAGATTGAGGGTGTGTTACAGACAGATGCAGCTATCAATCCAGGAAATTCGGGCGGTCCCTTGCTAAATAGCGAAGGGTTGGTCGTAGGAATCAACTCAGCAATCATTGGTTCTGCAGGAAGTGTCGGGATTGGTTTTGCTATACCTAGTAACACCGCCCGAAGAATCATCCCCGATTTGATTGAGCATGGCTACGTTCAACGACCGTGGTTGGGTGTTGAGCCTATTCCTACACGTTACTTACGAAGAGCGGGGTTAAATGTCCCAGATGGTTTATTGGTAGCTCGAGTTGTTGCCGGAACCGCAGCAGGTAATGCTGGTTTGCGGGGAGCTGACAGAGAAATTATTGTTGGCCGTTATCGAGTTCCCTGGGGTGGTGATATCCTGACAAAACTGAATGGAGAACCCCTAAGTAATGTTGAAGATTTGGCGCGAATAATTGATGTTCGTCAACCAGGGGAAATCCTGAACATCACATTCGTACGAGACAGTAAAACCTACCAAACTAAAGTTAAGTTGACCAAACGTCCACGCCCCTCATTAATAAACCGATAGTTTTAATTAAATTAACAAAACCATGTATTTGTAAGAGTGTGCATGCATTTTGAAGGTGTAATAGAGATTCAAATGGAATTGATAACTCTTTCACCTCAAATACTCTATGACACGCTTGCTTGTCATTGGCGACGTTCACGGTTGCCTTATTGAATTGGAAAACCTTCTAAGAAAATTGCGATACGAAGTACAACAGGACATATTAGTTTTTGTTGGAGATCTTCTGAATAAAGGACCTTCGGGTGCTGAAACACTTTCTTTCGTCAACGATCTCAAAGATGACGGAGGCGAAGTGATTTATGTGAGGGGTAATCATGATGAAAAATATCTTCAATTTTACAATCAATTTTCCAAAAGACTCCGTAGAGGAGAAAAACCACCGCGTAGATTGTGTCAGGGATGGTTGGGGCCAGATGGTTACAGTACCATTAGTAAAATGAAAAGCCGTCATTGGAGACTCCTTTTAGAAACACCTCTTTCATTTCAAATAGGTAATCTAACGGTCTTACATGGAGGTCTGTCATCAAAAATTCACTGTAAGCCCAAGCATCTTTTGGATTCTAAGAGCTTCTCATCTAAACGTAGAGCTGAGATCAAGTCTTTGATGTATATTAGGAATTTGCATAAGGATGGTTCAGTTCCCAATCAGAATGAGATAAGAGGCTTGGTTCCTTGGCAAGATCTTTACGATGGTCGATTTGGCTGGGTTGTTTATGGTCATCAACCCAAATCCCATGTCAATCACAGAGGTCATACGATTGGGATTGATACAGCTTGCTGCTATGGCAATCGGCTCACGGCACTAGTTCAGGAAACAGGTTCTCAAATTTATTGGGAATCTGTCTCCGCACGATCCTGTTATGCGAATTGTTCTCCGCCTAAGCGTCTCAAGTATGCTACCACCGCAGTTTGATTTTCATGATGAAAAGACATTACAGAATTTAGAGCATCCGCTCCAAGTTATAAAGCGTGATAGAAATTGGCAAAAATTAAACGATTGCTGGGAGTCGCAAATTAAAAAATGGATATCACATAAATTCAAGGAGGAATCCCATTTGAATGATTGGGAAAGGCTTGTTCTTCTGGGAACTTGCATTGGGTTTCACCAAAGAAACCTGAATTGTAATGATCCATCGCATCAATACATCTACCCAAAAATTCTGATAGATGTGCAGAATCTTTATCCAGAATTCATCAAGGAAGGAGCAGATCCCAATCATCCTGACATCCTTAACCAGGTAATCGATTTCGGGATACAATGGGTTTATTACATGGACTGGGATTTGTATATGTCACAGGAGTTATATTGAATCGCCAATGAACAGTCCCTTGTGACCAAAACACTGTGAAACACCTCATTTCATTTCTTTTTTTTCCTTTTCTCCTACTTATCATCTTTGGTAGAATTGCTATTGCTGAAGAATCCATCAGCCAACATTATCCAGTTCAAATTACATCAACTTCGATTGGCGATGGCCTATGGGCAGGTGCATCCCTCAAGGAAGATTTTTTGTTTGGCCTACAATTTACTAACCACTCAACAAATTTTACCAAACAAGAAATTTATGAACATAGTATCAGCCAACAGAGTCAGGTTGTTCTGATCTTTAATCGTTGGAACCCTGCACGGGAAAAGTCATTCTTTCTTCAGAGCGGTATTGCTCATCGCAAGCAGTATGAGGACGTTGTTTTCAGGCGGGACCGTTATCAAGGTGATACTTTAATTACGTACGGCAGATTTGGAAGTGTCAAGATTGTCTGGCCAGAGTGGGCAGTTAACTTGGGTTTGGGTTGGCATTGGCAATCAGATCTTGGGTTTAGCGGGAGTGTGGGTTACGGGTTGCTTTTGAGCGAGCGTCCAAAAATGACGATTGATTCCACTTATGATTGGTTTGTTACCGAAGCCGAGAGTAAATACATCCAATCACAACAAGAACAAACTCAGAACAAACTAAATCAGCTAGCAATTTGGCCATTGTACTCAGCCAGTATTGGTTGGACATTCTAGACTGTCATGATGATTGAACGTGAAATACCTCAGTAATCTTTGGCTCCAAAGGTCTGCTTGGCTAATCGCAATAAGGCCAAAAACTCTAGGAGCTGCGGTTGCTCCAGTCCTGATCGGTACTGCGATGGCCATTTCAGATGGATTGTTTCATCTGCTTTCGTGCCTCTTATGTTTGTTTTCCGCAGTCTTAATTCAAATTGGGACCAATTTTTCGAATGATTACTATGATTTTTTCAAAGGTGCAGATACGTCTGAACGCCTTGGACCAAAGCGAGTGACACAATCAGGACTTCTGGAACCTGATGCTGTGAAGAAGTGGTTTATAATTGTTTTTGGAATGGCTGTGTTGTGTGGTTTCTTTCTGGTTCTTAGAGGTGGCTGGGCAATCTTACTGATTGGACTACTCTCAATTGCTTCAGGCATTCTTTATACAGGTGGCCCCTTTCCTCTGGCTTATCATGGGTTAGGGGATGTTTTTGTCCTGCTGTTTTTTGGCCCAATCGCAGTATCAGGAACTTATTATGTTCAAGCACTTCAGTGGAGCGAATTGGCAATACTAGCCGGTTTTATTCCTGGATTGACCGCAACGGCTTTAATTGCGGTCAATAACCTGCGTGATGCTCCAACTGATGCAAAGGTTGCAAAGCGAACCCTTGCTGTAAGATTTGGAGAGAATTTTGTTCGTAGAGAGATTCAATTCACATTACTTTTGAGTGTGGCTATACCAGTCGTCTTGGTTGCTAATCAACCAAGTCACTGGCCGGCTTTACTCAGTTGCTTGGCGTTGTGGCCCATTTTTAATGTGATTAAGATAGTCCTTTCAGGTATTAAAGGAAGGGAGTTGAATGTCGTTTTGGGGACTATTGGAAAAATACTATTACTTCAGTCACTTCTTTTCTCAGTGGGGTGGATTGTTGGTCCAGCCATGCTTGATTAGATATTTTACAATACTGTTAAGAAGCAGTAGCCACAATCAATTGGGGATCATTTGTTCTTCTTTGATTCCATTGGCATGAATTGCAAATCTTCCACTCAGGGGTCTATGAATTTGATCAGGACTCTTCCAAGGCCATCCTCCGAATTGGGTTTGCCGATATTTCTCAAAGTATCAACAATTTCTTGTCATAAATTCATTACAAAGTACTCATATTGCACAACTGATTCGGCAATGGGTCGGTCCTGTGTGAGAAGTAGCTTCGTGTAGCTTCCCCATTTTTAATCCTCAAGCCTTCTGATTGATTAATGTGGCCCACTTGATTGAGTTTTAGCTTCTCACCTGCAACTTCAACGTCTTTTCCTTAGTAAAGGTAGAGGCTTCGATTCACTCCTGTCAGCACCTCTGGTAATGCCCAACTTGCTTGTTCATCAAGGGTAATGACCCAAATTGCTACATCATTGATTGCTTCATTGGTCCATGAGTCAGGAGTTGGCACGGGCCGTTTTTTAGTTCCAATAGCCTTAAAGAACTGAATAACTTTAATGCTGCGCCCTGCTTCATCTTCAAAAGTGCTTGTTAGAATTGTCTCTGCCCAGAGCATTTTAAAGTTGGGATCAACTATTTTTCGTTGCTTAGGTAAATTAGGCCAAATTTGGATAATTCTAAAGTATTACCTTAATTCTCTTCCAGCAGCAGAAACATTTCCGAGTACTGAACACGAGATCCACCTATCATCCACTGAACATCACCACCATAATGACCCGCAGCTCCCATCGAGTCGGCATGGTCCACCATTCCTC
>PBZZ01000093.1 GCA_002730365.1 Deltaproteobacteria bacterium | reverse complement strand
TCAGCAGTGTCTGGTCAATGCGTACGAGGCTAGTCATAGCAGGGTAGTCGGCAAAAATTTGTGGTCTATTTTGTGTAAGTCCCGCACTATCCTTCAAACCTGTCGGCGAAGCAAGTCTATGCGTCTGCGTTTACTCCTGCTCTTCTTCCTGTTTCTGTTGGTCCCTATGTGGGTGGGAGCCCAAGAAGAAGAATTAGGCACTCCAATTGATGATGATCCCCTTCTTGATCCAGGAACAGCAGAGTCACTGCAATTGGGAGGCTATCGGTTTGAGCGCAATTTTGCCCTCCTATTTGGAATACAGTATGGACTCAGCCCGCTGCTACTGACCTCTCCAGGGATTGTGCTAGGGGCCTACTATGACCCAGTTGTAGTAGGTTTGGAGTTAGTTGATTCTGATATTCTCAGCGCTCTGGATGATTTACGAAAAGATGGAATCGGGGATGTCCGAATCATAAACACAGCAGTGTATGCCAAGGTCTTTGTTGCAGAAAGTTTCTACATTGCTGGCACCAGCGAACAGCGACGATTGGAGCTTTATAACCGAGGTTACGTCAAGTATGGGCAAAAGGTAGATGTCAACGGTAAGTACGAACCAGCACAAGCCTACTATGACATGACTATTGAGACCAGTGTCTACACCATAGGAGTTGGGTTCCAGAAATTCTCTGAAAACATGTTTACTTCCTTTGATTTCCTGCGCTGGACGATCCCTTCCGAACAGTCATACTCGGTTAAAGACAAGTATAACAACATCAAATTCAATGCCGATCCTGATAAATTTAGAGCCAATCTGGAAGAAGAGCAAAATGGTCGTCGGGACCGCTGGTACTCCTCAATGCGGCTACCAGCAGCCATGGTCTTCACAGTTGGTTTTGCATTCTGAGAGCGTCCGCTTGACAAGCATGGGATAATTTCTACATAATTTCAGTTTTTTTGTCGGCCGAAACCATGCATCATACTAAGTGGATTGTACGCATCGCCTTATTGCTGCTCGTAGGTACTGTTTCAACCACGGCTTATCTACTGTTGCATTACGACGAGTATCGGCAAGAGCAGGTTTATCGCCAGATGCAGTATCTCAATAGCCGCTGAGTTCAACCACTTCACCCTTCCTCTTCCAGCAATACGCACACATGGACATCGTACAGGAATTACTTCCGCAGCAAGCACGCAAGACCCCACCAGTTACACTGACTGGGGTAACCTTTGGCACCGTCTTTTCGGACCACATGCTAGCGATTCGCTGGAGTAGCGATCGTGGCGGTTGGCACTCTGCTAAGATTCAGCCTTTCCAAAACCTGCAGATGTCTCCCTCTACTTTGGTGCTGCACTACGGTCAGTCTGCCTTTGAAGGGATGAAGGCCTATCGAGGAGCCGATCAAAAGATCCGACTCTTTCGCCCTCGGCAGAATTTTGAGCGACTCCAACGAACCGCTCAGCGAATCTGTCTACCTGAACTGGATGTTGAAACCGGGCTACAAGCACTCAAATCGCTGCTACGTACCGATCAGAACTGGGTTCCCAATGAACCAGGCACATCTCTCTACATCCGCCCAACTCTGCTTGCTACCGAAGAAGCTCTGGGACTGAAGGTCTCCAAGGAATACCTGTTCTTCATCATTCTATGCCCTGTTGGGCCGTACTACCCAGAGGGCTTCAACCCAGTCAAGATCATTGTCGAAGAAAAGTACGTCCGAGCTGCCCCTGGTGGTGTCGGCGAAGCGAAGACCGCAGGTAACTACGCTGCCAGCAATTTGGCTGAAAAGGAAGCACAAGCCAAGGGCTACACACAGGTCCTCTGGCTAGATGCGGTGGAGCGACAATATGTGGAAGAAGTTGGTTCAATGAATATTTTCTTCGTCATGGACAACGAGATCGTGACTCCCCAACTCAATGGAACTATCCTCCCTGGGATCACTCGTCGGTCTGTTCTGGAACTCGGACGCCACTGGGGGCTACCAATGGTGGAGCGGCGCATTCGCATTGAGGAGGTACTCAACGGAGTACGTCAAGGAACCATCAAGGAGATCTTTGGTTCTGGAACTGCTGCGGTCATTTCTCCAGTTGGTGAACTCAGTTGGAAGGGTGAGAGCTTTCTCGTTGGGGAAGGAAAGACCGGACCTGTTGCCCAACGTTTTTTCCAAAATCTAACTGGTATCCAGTATGGCGAGATGGAAGATCCCTATGGATGGATGGAACTGATCGACGAATGACTCCCGTAGGCCAGGATTTTTTTGATCGCGACGCCTGCGAAGTTGCTCGAAATCTATTAGGAAAGGTGTTGCGGCATCATCTGGATGGACAGTGGTTGGCGGCACAACTGATCGAAACAGAAGCTTACTACCTGACTGAGAAAGGCAGCCACGCCTCGCTGGGTTGGACTCCCAAACGCAACGCTCTCTTCCAAGCACCCGGTACCATCTACATGTACTATGCGCACGGTGGCGACTCCTTCAACTTCAGTTGTCAGGGAGAAGGTAACGCTGTGCTGCTCAAATCAGCGGTCATTTTTCCCTTCTTTCCAGATGATCTGACTTCCCAAACGATGGTGCAAACCATGCAGCACCGCAATCTTATCGCTGGTCGAATTCGTGACTCAAAGCGACTCTGCTCGGGACAAGCCCTGCTCTGTCGCTCTCTAGGACTAAAGGTTCCGGATTGGGATCAACAACAGTTGATAGCAGAACGCCTGGAGCTACTGGATACCGGCTATCGTCCGGAACAAGTCCTGCAAACCACTCGTCTTGGAATTCCAGCAGGTCGGGACGAACAGCTACCCTACCGCTTCATCGATGCTGGCTTTGCCAATTACTGTACTCGCAACCCACTGCGAGTTCGGAAATCGCCACCAGTGGTACGCATTCTTTCTACTTCTGACTCCATAGCGTGTCCTCATGCGTGAACTGACCCTTCGTGAACAACTACTGCTGGGTTTATTGCTTCTCATTGGCTTAGCCTTTGGAGGAGTGTATGTACAAAAGCAGCTCGCTGGTCAGGAAGCACTGTTACAACAACAACTGGATAATCGGCGACAACAGCTACGCCAGTTGCAGGCGCTGGCTAGTGAGTGGAATCAACTGAAAAATCGGCCACTTGCCCCAGTAATGGAGCAGCCACTTTCTGCTTTTGTCGAAGCTGTTGCTCGTGATTTAAAGATCCAGGACAACCTGCAACTCAATGCGCTCAGCAACCCACCAGAAGGGCTGGATGGTGTCCAAGTACGTCTGGATAAGCTAAATCTGGATGATGCGTTGGAGGTCCTGTATCGGCTTGAAAATAACCAACCGGTCCTTCAAATCGAGCAGCTTCTCTTCAGCGTGGCTCCAGGAAGTCGTGTTGTGCGCTTGAACTTTCAGGTCTTCAAACAGAGTCCTCGTTCCTCCAACTCCTGATCGGTAAAGGCCTGCTTGCAACGTCTACCGCTGCTAATCCTCAAGGTTCTGCTCGCATTCGTTGCCGTCCTCATATTGCTGGTTGTGGCGCTGCTTGCTGGCTTTCGTCAGCAATTTCCTGGAGAAGCCGTTGCCAACTATATAGAGTCACAGGCTCGACGCCAGGTAGGCCTCCAGCTTGAGATCGAACCGCTCCAACTGGAATGGACCCACCTCTCTACTCCCTCAGTTACTTTTCCGCGCCCTCCACAGCTTTGGATGCTTCCGTTGGAAACCCTAGCCCAACTGGACCAAGTATCACTACCTTTCCTACCCATTCTGCAATTTCAGCAATTCTGGATACAGGCCCAACTCTATCAGTCTGACCTCAAGCTCGCAGTCGATCTGCCTAGGATGAACATCCTGAATATCGCCTTGGATGAGTTGATGCTGCAACAGGTACCGTTGGCCAATACTCTCCCCTTTGGCTTTCCAGCCGGAGTGATATCGCTTGAGGGTGAGATCAAGAACTTGGCACAGTTGCAAAGAAGACAGCAGTCTCTACCCATAGGTACCGTGCAGGGTTCCATGACAGACTTCCGATTTCGCCTAAATCAGGAACACCCACTGCTCAACGGCCTCTCTATTACTGAATTGAATCTACCAGAGGTGTCGTATGCGATCTCAATACAACAGCAGTTGATCGAGATCAGTCAACTGGCTTTGAATGGCGATCTGGAAGGAAACGTTACCGGCAATATCCGTCTCAACGAAAGAAACCCCTTGGAATCAAGGATTGATCTGGATCTGAAAGTGCGGCTGTCCCAAAAGCTTCAGGATCAACTAGGCCCCTTGACAATGATGCTACAAGGGTTTCGCTGTGGGGACTTCTTTGATGTCAAGATACGAGGCACCTTCCGACAGATCTCTCCGCCTTTCCGGAACCGCTGCACATGAAGCGACCAGGAATGCTGTTTGGGCGATTTGCTAGTAAGCGTATTGGGCTGCTGTTAGGGCTCTTACTGTTAACTCTCAATCTGATCTGGCTTTGGAACCTTCCAATCGGCCAAGGTGATGAACCCATCAGGGTTCGAATCGAACGCGGGAGCAACTTCTCCCAAGTGGTTCAGCAACTTCGAGAAGTCAACCTGATTCAACAACCGCTCTGGTTTGAATTTCTCGCTCGCCTCAACGGGCAGCATCACCGGTTACAAGCAGGAGAATTTCAGCTAGATCCTCGCTGGAACCATGCCGCTCTCCTCAAACACCTTGTTTCTGGTAGCGGCCTACAAGTTCGTGTCACTATCCCGGAAGGCTTGAGCTACCAACAAGCTACGGCTCGCCTTGTGGAACAGGGTCTTGGTCAAGCCAATCGTTACGCCATACTTTTTACAGATTCTACACTACGCAAGCTATCAGGAATTAAAGGCTTAAAAACCCTGGAAGGGGTTGTGTACCCTGAAACCTACTTCTTTGCACAGGAGAGTAGCGAGCGTGAGATTCTGAGTTTGATGATTCAGGAATTCAAAAATCGTTTTACCCAGTTGCGCTCAGAAATTCCTGCTGAAGGGGGTAAGAAGCTGAGCGACCATCAACTCTTGATCCTTGCCTCAATGATTGAGAAAGAAACGGGGACAGCAGAGGACCGACCACTGATTGCCGGGGTTTTTCACAACCGCTTGCGCTTGGGAATGAAGATGCAGAGCGATCCAACAGTAATCTATGGGATTTCAAATTTTGATGGTAATCTCACACGAAAACATTTAGAGACCCCAACACCGTTCAACACTTATACAGAAATGGGCTTACCTCCAACACCTATCAGTAACCCCGGTTGGGATTCCCTTCATAGTGCATTGCAGCCTGCTAGTGTGAAATATCTTTATTTCGTTGCACGAGGAGACGGTAGTAGCGCATTCTCTCGTACCCTGCGGGAGCATCAGCGCGCTGTCTGGAAATACCAGGTTCAACCCCACCGAAACTCCCGTTAAAACTCGACCATGCCACTCTACCAGTACCAAGCTTTCGACCAGGCCGGAGTTCTGCGCAAAGGTTCTGAAGATGCTGTTAGTGAGAGTGACTTGCGTCAGCGACTACGCTCTCAGCAGCTCTATCCCAAGGAAATTCGGGTTTCCCGCGACACCAGTCGTTCCTTCCTCCCAAAACGTGGAACCAACTACAAGCGAGCACTGACTCTCTTCACTCGACAGTTCGAAGTGTTGATGGACGCTACAATTCCTTACGACAAGGCCCTGCAACTCATCATTGAGCAGACTGAAGACGTGGGATTTAAAGAAATCCTAGCCGAAGTCCGAGCACGTGTTGTTGAAGGGGGATCTTTGGCAGATGCGCTACAGCTATACCCAAAAATCTTTCCTGAAATGTATGTTAGCATGATTCGCTCAGGAGAGAACAGCGGTAATCTGGGTACAATTCTCAAACGGCTTGCCGATTATTACGAAACTCAAGAACGTCTGCGAGGTAGACTGAAATCAGCAATGATCTACCCAGCCTTCATGCTGGTTTTTTCGTTGCTGGTAGTCGTTTTTATGGTCACTTACATCGTGCCCAAGATCACCCAGATTTTTGCCAGCAAAGGAACCCTGCTACCCCTACCCACCAGAATTTTGATGGGACTCAGTGATTTCATGGTGAACTCTTGGTACCTTATGTTGATTGGGTTGATAATTCTGATTTTCGGTTTCTCAGCTTTTCTACGTAGCGAGTTTGGCAAGAAAGTTCTCCAACAACTGCAACTAAAAGCACCACTGATTGGTCCCCTGATGCAGAAGGTATTGATCGCTCGCTTCTGTCAAACTCTTGGTACCTTGCTCGGAAGCGGAGTGGACTTAAAGACTGCTCTGGAAATTTCACGACACGTGGTTGTCAATCAAATACTCATGGATCAGCTAAACAAGATGATCATTGAGGTAAACAACAAAGGAATCCCACTTTCGGCAGCGATGGGTCGAACGGGTTACTTCCCGGATTATGTCCAGCACGTTGTGGCTATTGGAGAAGAAGCAGCCCGTGTCGATGAGTTGTTAGAGCGTGTGGCAAACCGTATGCAGGAAGAAGTAAGTAGATTGTTAGAGGGTCTGACGGCTCTGTTGCAACCAACTATGATTGTATTGATGGGTGGAATTGTCGGCTTCATCGCGCTGTCTGTCTTGCTACCGATGCTGAACATGAACCAATTGCTCGGTCGTTAGTCTCGTTATCTTTCAGCATCGGCCACCCCAACTGCTGTCGCTCGTCTGAGGGGAGGGTTATGAGGCTGTTCCATATGCTACTTGTCCTATCTCTCCACTTCTTGGTCTCTTGTGAACGCAAGACCTCACCGTCAGAAAATCCACAGTTACTTCCTGCTGCCTCAACGGGTGAAGACTCAAACAGAAGACAGAGTGCACCCGTCTCTGAGCCGATCTTAGCTTCAGAGTTCAAACAGACACCAAAATCACTTTCCGTCAATTCTCTGGTTCCAGCTCCCAATGCGACGGTCTCTCCAGATACACTGATCCTACTCAACTTTGATCAACCGCTAGACTCCAAAAATCTAAACGCAGCGAGTTTTGCGCTGGCTGATTCCGAAGGTACTCAAATTTCACTCCGCCTAAGTACCAGAGGCAGCAATCTCACACTCACTCCCAATTCAGCACTAGCTCACGATACTTCCTACACCGTCAGCTTACTCAAGCCTCTACGTGGCCAGAATGGAGAGGTACTGAGTGAATTAAATTGGAACTTCCTAACTTCACCGCCTCCTTTGATGCGGCCTCCCAGTGTTGTGCTAGTCAATCCAACTGACGGAGAGACCCAGGTTCTGGCTGACCAATCGATCAATGTTTATCTCAGTCAGCCATTGGATTCTCAGACGGTTAGTAAAGAATCGGTAAGGATTCAAGCAATCCAAGGAGCTCGTAATGTTCCAGTAGAGGGGAACTTGCAGGTAGAAGGGACCAGCCTGAAATTCATTCCAAGTCAACCCTGGTTGTATGGAATAAAGTATCGGGTAACGCTGCTACCCGAACTCAAAGATTTACAGGGAAATCGCCTGGAGGCTCGTTACGAATGGTTCTTTGAGACACGCACTCTTGCACCTGGGATGGTTCCAATCTGGCCAGGCAGCTTTATAATGGGTAGTCCTCGCAAACCACCAGAGCATGAAGTGACAATGAGTCAGATCTATTACATTCTTAATCACGAAGTCACTGTGGGTGAATATCGACTTTGTATGGAAGCTGGTGCTTGCAGTTATTCAGAACCAAATGAGTCACGCCACTGGACAATGAAAAATCCAGATCGGGTTGATGCTCCTCTCAATTACATTTCCTGGGATCAGGCTCAGGAGTACACACGCTGGCTCAGTCGTCAGCATCCAGGAGATTACCGACTCTGCACGGAGGCGGAATGGGAGTATGCCGCCAGAGCTGAGGGACAAGGGCGATATGGCTGCGGGACAGAAGCCAAATGCCTTAACCAACACGCCTGGCACAGCCGCAATCTTTCCCAACCAGGTCCTCAGCCTGTTCAGCGCAAGCAACCAAATACCTGGGGACTCTTCGATATGCAGGGAAATCTTTGGGAATGGGTTCAAGACTATTATGCGCCCCTAGTAACAGAAACAGTCACCCAACCGAGTGGCCCCAAAGAGGGGATATTGCGAACAGTTCGCGGTGGGAGCTATCGAAATCAACCAGAATCTCTTGAACTTTGGCAAAGAGGTGGTGGTCCACCAGAAATGAGGCAGAACTATCTGGGTTTTCGTGTGTGTGCCGACCCTTGATGACTTGGGGCACAAAAATTGATACCCTCCTATTGTGTCTGTTTCTCTTGCTTCCATTCGATCATGAGGTGTCCATGCACATCTTTCGACAGCGGCTCTTCCGCAAGCTGGTGCTGGGGCTCGTACTGGGGGGTACGGTTCTAGTGAGTACTGGCTGCAGCGGTGAGTACCTGATTCTCCGTCGTTTCTGCGACGGGAGCATTGGCTTTCCCTACAACGACTACTGTCGCGACGCCAAGTAAGCTCTTTTGTGCGCCTTTGTGCGCACTTTTTTTATCCTACCCTCCTATTGCTTAATTCAACTATCTAAAATTACTCTGGTAAGCTAGATTTTCTACACTTGTCTGTTATCCTACATAAGCTACGCTGAGAAGGACTATTACTCTCAATCTCCAAAGTTTCTTGTCCATGCTCTTGCGTTCCCTGATCGAACTTGTCGAAAATGGCCATATTCCGGATTTGCTGACCCGTGCTGGCATTCGTCTGTTGTTGCTGCAGCGCCTTCGAGAGCAAGCGCAGGAGGGTCCTGATCAGGAATGGCAGGCAGTGATGACGTTTGTTGAGGAGATGCGACAGAGTCCGATTGCTCTACACACTCAAGAAGCAAACGAGCAACACTATGAGCTACCTCCACGATTCTTTGAATTAGCCTTAGGGCCACATCTCAAGTACAGCTGCTGCCATTTTTCTGAGGGTGTTACAGAATTAGAGCAAGCTGAAGCCTCCATGCTGGCTCTAACTTGTGAGAGAGCGCAGTTGCGGGATGGTCAACAGATTCTCGAGCTTGGTTGTGGTTGGGGCTCTCTCTCCTTGTGGATGGCAAAGCACTATCCAAATTCTTCAATTTTGGCTGTTTCGAATTCTCAGCCTCAGTGTGAGTTTATTGAGTCGCGTGCCCGGGAGTTGGGTTTGACGAACCTGAGTGTGCAAACCTGCGACATGAACGACTTCAGCACAGAACAGCGCTTTGATCGCGTTGTCTCAGTAGAAATGTTTGAGCACATGCGCAACTGGCAGTTACTGTTGGAGAGAATTTCTAATTGGCTGAAACCAGAAGGAAAACTCTTCATCCATATCTTCAGTCACCGTCATTACGCATATGCTTTTTCCTCCGAAGGAGATTCCAATTGGATGGGACGCTACTTCTTCACAGGTGGCATCATGCCTTCCAACGATCTGCTACTCTATTTCCAGAAAGACCTACTGTTAGAGCAGCACTGGGTTCTGAGTGGCGTTCACTATCAACGAACAGCTGATGCCTGGTTACAGATGATGGATTCACAGAAGGGAGAAATTCTACAAACCTTTCGTGAGACTTACGGCAAAGATGCCGATGTCTGGTTCCAGCGTTGGCGGATGTTCTTCCTGGCGACTTCCGAGGTATGGGGATTTCGTGGTGGAAATGAGTGGCTGATCTCGCACTATCTTTTCAACAATCAGCGCTGAAGCTACTTCCGTGCGTCTAGTAGTCACTGATTCAGGCCTGGGAGGACTGTCTGTCTGCGCTAATCTACTGAAAGCTCCCACTGGTCCCGCAGCAAAAAATACAGAGTTACTCTATGTCAACGCAGCCCCTGATCCTCGACGTAGCTACAACTCGATGGAGTCATTAGCTGAAAAGCAGGACGTCTTTCAAACTTTCCTACACCGCCTTGCGAACAGTTACCAACCTGATCATATCTTTGTTGCCTGCCACACTCTCTCAGCGTTGCTCTCAGAAATTAAGCTTCCTGAACTACCAATTCAGGGAATGCTTGAGCTGACACGCAAAGCTGTCCTTGAAAAAGCAAAGGAATTTGGATATTCCAGATTACTTATTTTAGCAACACCGATTACAATCTCTTCCGGAGTGTATGATCAACTGCTACCAGATACGCAGTCGATTGCCTGTCCAGGTTTAGCAGACATGATCTCTTCTGATGTAAACGAAACTCGGATAATCGAAAATATCCGACTATTCCTGAGCGTTGCCAATCCACAACTTTCTCAGGGAAAAGTGATTGTTGTGCTTGGCTGCACGCATTACGGCTGGCGAGAAAATCTATTTTTGGAAGCTCTGGGTAACATCAGTATTGAGCCATGCCTGATCAATCCAAATAGAATAGCTGCACAACAACTTGTCAAGCAATGGTCTACAGATGATGCTATTCGTTTCGTTGGTGCCTACTCAACTCCGATGGAAGAACGTAGGACTCTGATGCACCTGCTGGAGGATGTTGGTGCATTCCCATTGATCACAGCACTGAACCAAGAAGAAGTCTTCTCATTTTTCAAAAAATGAAATCATTTCAAGCCAGTCGACAGGTTTTCGACAGGCAGTTTACCTGAATTTCTTAAGATTTAATCTAAAAATCATATATTTTCAGTAGCTTAGATTAATTTTGAACAGGTTTTCGACAAGTTTTCCAAAACCTGTCTATAACTTGTCGAAAACCTGTTCATTGTTTGTTCTTGTTGCTACACTCCCCAGGTTTTCGACAAGTTTGAACAAGTTTTCGACAACCCCAAAAAGCTATAAAAGCTAAATTATTTCAAGCCAGTCGACAGGTTTTCGACAGGTTTTCGACAGACTACTACTACGACTATAAAAAAATATGGAAATTCTAATTCAACAGGAAGTTCTTCGTAGCGCTCTTCAGAACATCATTTCCATCATTGACAAGAGTGCTTCCAAACCGATTCTCTCAAACTTTCTACTAAGAACTGTTTCAGGGGAAAATGGAGATCATAACGAAGCTGAGTTCTCAGCAACGGATTATGAAATTTCCATCATCGAACACTTCACAGCAGAAGTGATTCAAGCTGGAAGTATTTGTGTGAATGCAAAGAAGGTCTATGACATCTGTCGGGAGTTTCAGGGCAATGATATTCGTATCCGTTCGACGGAGCAGCACTGGGTGCATATCACAAGTGGAGCTTCTGAGATGCGCCTACCTTTGGTGGAAGTAGGTCTTTATCCACAGACGGAGTTGGAACAGTTTTCAGAGTCGCTAACGCTACCGGCCCAGGATCTCAAGCAGTGCATTGACATGACACTTTTCGCTTCACAAACCAACGAATCCCGCAAAAACTTGATGGGCGTAAACCTTTCTTCGAAGGAAGGAAACCTGACGAGGTGGTTGGCAACAGATGGCCACCGCTTGGCACAAGTACTCAAGGGAGTGGAGTCTGCGTCCTTTGAGTCTGTTTCGGATGTGATCATTCCTCGCAAGGCATTAGGAGAGATTCGTAAGGCGATCGAACTTTTTGGAGAAGAAGTCACGATCAGTTTCGATGATCGTGCGATGCAGTTTGTTGGTAGCCAGGTTTCTTTCAAGACTCGATTGATTGAGGGGAAGTTCCCCAATTGTGATCCGATCATTCCTAAGGATAATCATCTGGTGGCCATTGTTGATCGTGAACGTTTGGTCAGCGCACTGCGGATTGTCTCTTCTATCAGCTATGAAAAGCTCAAGCCGGTCAAATTGACCTTAACCGAGGGGAAGCTAAGGCTGGAGAGCGAAAAAGCCGAATATGGAGAAGTGAGCGATGAAATGGAAGCAGACTACAGCGGAGAAGACTTTCAGGTGGGATTCAACTCACGCTATCTGTTGGATGCGCTGGGAGTAATCCAAACCGAGCGAGTCAAGTTAGAGTGCAAGAACCCAATGAGTCCAAGCGTGATCAGGGCCGCTGATGATGAAGAATACCTCGCTGTCATCATGCCATTGCGCATTGAATGGTAATTCGTTCGCTGGAACTTCATCACTTCAGAAACTATCGCCAGTTGCAGGCTGAGTTTGGACCCGGTCTCAACTGGCTGCACGGTCACAACGGCCAAGGGAAAACCAACTTAGTCGAAGCGATCGCCTACCTCTGTAATCTAGAATCCTTCCGAACTCGCAAGACTCAGCAACTCTGGTACAGCGAAGCCAACTCAGCTCGAATGACTGCTCTGTTAAAACAACAGCAGGTTTTGCGTCGAGTGAAAATTATCCTTTCAACCCGAGGTCGTCAGGTCTGGCTGGATCATGCCCCTTTCCAACGCACCTCGGAATATGTGCTCTCCTTTCTGGCTCTGAGTTTTACACCAGAGGACGTAGCACTATTTCGAGGACCTCCTCAAGAGCGGCGGCGCTTCTTCAACAGAATAATCTCCACCCTGGATCCAGGCTACTTCCGTCATCTTCAGGACTATACCAAGGTATTGGCTGAAAAAAACGCAGCGCTGCGGCAGCAGCAGGATCGTCAGCTCTCCGCATGGAACCAGGTCTTGGCACGTACAGGCTGGGAATTGATCCAGCGCCGAGCAGCTTTTGCTGAACAGCTACTGTCTCACTTAGTGGAACTCTTCAGGATGGCTACTGGTCGACCAGAGCAGCTATCATTGCGCTACCACCCTGCAGTCCATTGTAGTGATGCGGAACAATTGGAGAAAATGATGGAGGAACAGCGGGATCGTGAACTGCAATCAGGCTACGCGCTGATTGGTCCTCATCGTGATGATTACCACCTATTTTTAGATGAAAAAATTGATCGAGATTTTTTTTCTCAGGGAGAATTAAGAGTCACGAATTTGTCTTTAAAAATTGCAATAAATCAGCTATTATTCTCCCACTATTCCTTACATCCAATACTGATTTTTGATGATCTTTTCTCCGAGTTAGATGCGCAGGTTTCCCAACGTCTGCTCGGGCTCTTTGCACAACTGCAGAACCAGATCTTCGTAACTTCAACAACACGCCCAGAAAAATTAGATACGAAGAGTTGCAGTTTTCAAGTGGTGCAAGGGCAATTCGTCTGAGTTTCTCCCTCCGCTCTGTTTCCTCTCTCCAGCAATTGCTGAACGAAGTGGCAGGAACCCGGACCGGTCAATGGATCGGTGACTCAGATTTCTTGTGCCCCCCTTTTCAATCCTCTATGGATTTTCAGGAGTTTCTATGGAAGAAATAGCACCAGCTACGACTGCTGCTTCCAGATATGGCGAAGACAACATTACCTTGCTCAAGGGGCTCGAAGCAGTACGCAAGCGGCCTGGAATGTATATCGGTGGTGTAGACTCTGCTGCACTGCACCATCTGGTATTCGAAATTGTCGATAACAGTATCGATGAAGCGCTAGGAGGCTACTGCGACAAGATCGAGGTAATCCTGCATATCGATGGCAGTATCTCAGTTCATGACAATGGACGTGGAATTCCGGTGGGTATTCATAGGGATGAAGGGATCTCTGCAGTTGAATTGATCATGACGAAACTGCACGCTGGTGGGAAGTTTGACAACAGCAACTACAAAGTCTCTGGGGGTTTGAACGGAGTCGGAGCTTCTGTAGTCAACGCCCTCTCCAGCAAACTGGTTGTCGAGGTGGATCGAGATGGTCAATTGTGGCGACAGGAGTATGAGCGAGGAAATGCCAAGCAACCATTAGCTGCGATTCGAACCTCTGACAAAACAGGAACTCGCACCACATTCTGGCCGGACTCACTGATTTTTGAAGAGACCCAATTCAGCTTTGCGATCCTTTCACAACGCTTGCGTGAGTTGGCTTTTCTCAACCGAGGAATCTACATCTCCATTCGAGATAACCGGAACAACGAATTTGCCGAATTCTGTTACGAAGGTGGAGTGGCTTCCTTCATTGAGTATCTCAATCAAAATAAAAACGTTCTCCATGAAAAACCGGTTTATGTTGAGGGCAAACAGGAAGATCTCGAGGTAGAAGTAGCTTTTCAATATAACGAAACTTACGTCGAACGAATATTTTCTTTCGTAAATAATATTAATACAATAGAGGGAGGGACTCACCTCTCTGGCTTCAAAACAGCGCTGACAGCTACGCTCAATAAGTATGCTGCCGCCAACAACCTGACCAAAGATCTGAAAGAGAACCTGAGCGGTGAGGATGTTCGTGAAGGCATCTCCGCAGTGGTCAGCGTCCGCATTTCAAATCCACAGTTTGAATCACAGAAGAAAATCAAGCTTACCAACACAGAAGCCAGGGGTAAGGTAGAGAGACTGGTGAGTGAAAATTTGGCAACATTCCTGGAAGAAAATCCGCAGGTGGCCAAACGAATCATTCAAAAAGCAACGGATGCCCAGCGAGCTCGTATCGCAGCAGTCAAAGCTCGAGAGTTGACACGCCGCAAGAATGTGCTGGAAGTTGGTAGCTTGCCTGGCAAGCTCGCAGACTGTCAGGAGCGAGATCCGGCACTGAGTGAATTGTTTCTGGTGGAGGGTGATTCTGCAGGAGGATCAGCTAAGCAGGGAAGAGATCGGCGTAATCAAGCGATCCTGCCGCTGAAGGGCAAGATTCTCAATGTTGAAAAAGCCCGGATGGACAAGATGCTCACCAGTGATGAAATCCGTACGATCATCACCGCACTGGGTACTGGAATTGAGAAGGATTTTGACATCAGCAAAATCCGCTATCACAAGGTCATCATCATGACTGATGCAGATGTGGATGGAAGCCATATTCTAACGCTGATACTGACATTTTTCTATCGACAGATGCCAGAGATTATTGAGCGTGGTTATCTATACATTGCTCAGCCACCACTCTACAAAGTGAAGCGCAACAAGGAAGAATTCTACCTGAGAGACGAAAGAGAGATGGCAGAACGCTTGATGGAACTATCTAGCAATAAGCTTCGACTCATTCTACCAGAACGAGAGCCGTTGACAGGAGAAGCCCTGCTGGAAATGGCGCGACGTCTGCACCGCTACTGCGACCAGTATCAGCGTTTCTGTCTGAATCCAGACCTAAAGTTACTGACAGATCAATGGCTGAAGCACCAATTCAGACTGGAAACGGTTGGTACGGATTATCTGCTGCAACGAATGCGAGATCTTCAGGAATTTCATGCAGATTTTAAATTGGAGGTTGATCCAGAGCGTGGAGGACATCAGGTAGATTTACTGATGCAAGGGGAACCGCTGCGCTTCACCCTTAACTTTTTGGATAATCTGGATATCCACGATTACAACAATTTGCTAAAACAGCGTGAAGAACTGCTACGTTTCCTTGGCGGGGAAAATCTTCAAATTGAAGATGAAGATCAGAAAATTCACGATCTACCGGACTGGTTTGCTTTGCGGAACTTCATCACCAATTTCGGTAAGAAGGGAATTTATATTCAGCGCTACAAGGGACTCGGTGAGATGAATCCAGATCAACTCTGGGAGACCACCTTGGATCCAGAAGTACGTACTCTCAAGCAAGTTCGCGTTGAAGATATCAATGTCTCGGATGATATGTTCACGGTGCTGATGGGGGATCTAGTGGAACCGAGGCGACGCTTCATTGAAGAGAATGCTCTCAAGGTAAAGAATCTGGATGTCTGAAACCCCAGCAGTTGTTGCAATTGTTGGCCGACCAAATGTTGGCAAGTCTACTTTTTTCAATCGGTTGGTGGGACGTCACACTGCGATTGTTGAAGACATTCCGGGAGTCACTAGAGATCGCAACTATGGCCTGGCCAGTTTCCGTGGTTTTCGATTCCTGGCGATTGATACAGGTGGATTTGAGCCGATCTCTGAAGATGGTTTGCTCCAGCAGATGCGTGAGCAGGCTCAGGTTGCTGTCGAAGAAGCCGATGCTGTCATTTTTCTGACCAGCATTCAAGATGGCCTCAATCCCGGGGACGAGGAGATCTATCGTTATCTCAGCTGTCACAAGAAACCGATTTTTGTGGCTGCCAACAAAATGGACCATCCGAGCCACGATACGCAGATTGCTGAGTTCTATCAGTTGGGTGTGGAACATGTCTATGGTGTATCTGCGGCTCACACACGTGGCCTAGAGGATCTGCTAGAGGCCATTCATGAGCAGGTTCCTCTGGATTATACCGACCCAGAAGCCAGTACTCAGGTGCGAGTGGCAGTGATCGGTAAGCCCAACGCAGGTAAATCCTCGCTGATCAATGGCTTGTTGGGGGAAGAGCGGATGGTTGTAGACTCGCAGGCTGGAACAACACGTGATCCAGTAGATAGCTTGTGTAGTCATGAGAGCAAGGAGTATCTGCTGGTAGATACGGCAGGCATCCGACGCAAAGGCAGGGTCACCCAAAAAATTGAGACTTACAGCATCGTCTCTGCGTTGAAGACCATGGAACGTTCAGACGTCGTTTTGCTAGTGATTGACGCTACTGAGGGAGTTACCGAACAGGTTCTACGAATTGGTGGGTACGCTCTGGACCGTAAGAAAGCAATAGTACTGGTGGTCAACAAATGGGATCTGGCGGTTCAAGGAGAGATTGCCCTGCGCAACGTTCCTCGTCAATTGGAACCACAGCGCTTGCAGGCTGCAATGACGACAGAATTGAGAGAACGCCTGGAGTTTCTCGGCTTCGCTCCACTTGTTTTTGTAAGCGCCAAAACTGGAAAACGGATAACTCAAATTTTTCAGAAAATCGACGAAGTCTACTTGCAATATACGCGTCGTGTGAGTACTGCAGACCTGAACACGGTGCTAGAAATGATTGTCCGCAAGCACCCACCTCCTGCCAAATCTGGTCGAGCCACCAAGGTTTTCTATGGAACCCAGGTTTCTGTGTCCCCACCCACCTTTGTCATGGTCAGCAATCATCCAGAAAAACTGAACTACTCCTATGAACGCTATTTCCTGAACCAACTCCGCTATCATTTCGGTTTTGAGGGCACACCCTTGCACCTAATTTGGCGTGGCCGTGAACGCAAGCAGAATTAAGCTAAAGTATCGGACTGTCTGTAGATTTATAAAGAAAAAAAGAGGGAAATCGGGCATAGAGTAAGGTTACTCTAGACTCTTTGGTAGTTGAGGATTAGGTTTTCAGTATTCTGACATTAATTAAATCTTTCCTCCCCAAGTAAGAAATCCGTATGCAGGAAATTCGGCACTACGACATCGCTATCATCGGTTCTGGTCCAGCGGGTGAAAAAGCAGCAATCCAAGCTAGCAAGCTGAAGAAGCGAGTTTTTCTGATAGATAAGCGAGAGAAGCTTGGTGGTGCCTCCCTGCACACGGGTACGATTCCCTCCAAGTCATTGCGAGAGACGGTTGTCAATCTGGAGCTGCTACGTCGCCGAACCCATGGGATCGAGATCTCCATGCGTGAGAACGTTAGCACCGAGGAGTTGATGTATCGCAAGGAGCTCGTGATCAGTGAGCAGGAAAACAAGCTGCGTCGTAACCTGATCAAGAATCGAGTCACTCTGGAGAGAGGGCGTTGCCAATTTCTTAGTCCAACTGAATTACAGATCCAACCCGCCCATCCTGATCAGGACCCCTATCGAGTCACTGCCGAC
>PBZZ01000092.1 GCA_002730365.1 Deltaproteobacteria bacterium | reverse complement strand
TGACCCAGGATTACAATTCGACTCAACCATTAACGAATGGCATACCTGCGAAGTCGACGGTCCAATCCGAGCATCGAATCCCTGCAGTGAATACATGTTTCTGGATGATACTGCCTGTAATCTGGCATCCCTGAATCTCCTTCGTTTCCAAGATGAGAATGGAGAACTAGACATTGAGCGGTTCCGGCACGCAGTTCGGCTCTGGACTATCGTTCTCGAAATCAGCGTCCTGATGGCTCAATTCCCAAGTCGACAGATTGCAGAGTTATCTTACGAGTTCCGAACTCTTGGCCTTGGCTACGCAAACCTAGGAACATTCCTGATGGTCAATGGAATTCCTTATGACTCAGAAAAGGCCCGAGCAATCTGTGGGGCAATCACCTGCATCATGCACATGAGTGCTTACGCAGCTTCTGCAGAAATGGCATCCGAGTTGGGTCCATTCTCGGGCTATGAAAGAAATAAAGATGGAATGCTGCGTGTGCTGAGAAATCATCGTAGGGCTGCTTACCGTGCCTCAGATCGCGAATACGAAGGGCTGACCATCAAACCAGTGGCTATTGACAGTCAGCATTGTCCCCCTGAGTTGCTGCAAGCGGCACAGGCTGATGCGGATCGAGCTGTAGAACTCGGCGAACAGCATGGATTCCGTAATGCTCAGGTGACAGTCATTGCTCCTACGGGGACCATTGGATTGCTGATGGACTGTGACACTACTGGAATTGAGCCTGACTTTGCGTTGGTCAAGTTCAAGAAGCTCGCTGGTGGGGGATATTTCAAGATCATCAACCAGTCGATCCCACCTGCCCTCGTCAAATTGGGCTATAGCGAGCAGCAGGTTCAGGACATCGTCAATTACACCAAGGGACGTGGTTCTCTCAGTGGCAGTCCCTGCATCAACCCAGAGGTGCTTCGTCAGAAGGGTTTCACCGAAGAATTGCTACAAATCATCGAAGGACAATTGCCCGCAGCCTTTGACATCCGATTTGTCTTTAACCGTTGGGTACTCAGCGATAATTTCTGCATAAAGACCTTGGGAATCAGTGAGGACCAACTGAATCACCCAGAATTCAGTATTCTTCAGCATCTAGGTTTCCATGAATCAGAAATCGATGCCGCCAACGACTATGTCTGTGGCACCATGACTATTGAGGATGCCCCGCATCTGAAGCGTTCCGACTACGATGTATTTGATTGTGCTAACAAGTGCGGCAAGAAAGGGAAACGCTACCTGTCTGCTGAATCCCATGTGCGCATGATGGCTATCGCACAGCCTTTTATCTCAGGTTCTATTTCGAAAACTATCAATCTGCCTGGGCAAGCCTCTGTTGAGGACATCAAAGACGTTTACCATCTCTCCTGGCAGCTTGGACTCAAGTGCAATGCTCTTTATCGAGATGGCTCAAAGCTCAGCCAACCGCTGAATACCAGTGCTGTTGATGATATTGGTGATTTTGATGAAGAGTTGGATGAAGAGCTGCTTCCTGCACAACCCCGCGAAGTGCGCATCGCTGAGAAAGTTATTCACCGCTACATTGCTAAACGTAGAAAACTGCCCGGCAGACGCAAGGGCTATACACAGAAAGCGACTATCGGTGGCCACAAGCTCTACCTGAGAACTGGAGAGTATGAAGATGGACAACTGGGTGAGGTCTTCCTGGATATGCATAAGGAAGGAGCTGCATTCCGGAGTATGATGAACTGCTTTGCAATCGCAGTTTCCTTGGGATTGCAGCACGGTGTACCCTTAGAAGAATATGTCGAAGCCTTCGTCTTCACTCGCTTTGAGCCAAACGGCATGGTTCAAGGTAACGATGCGATCAAGGTCAGTACTTCAATCATTGATTACATCTTCCGCGAACTAGCCATCACTTACCTAGACCGAACTGATCTGGCACACATAGCACCAGAAGACCTACGTTCCAGTTCCCTGCACTCTTATGGTAAGCAAATCAGTCCACCAGAGTATCATGACGAGAAAGTTGTCTCTGAGCGAACACTGACCCTCGAAGAAAGTCAGGCCTACCTTGCTCGCACGACTGACGAAGAAACTGCTGTTGGAGATGCAGGGGCTGCGCAAGGCAGCTACAACGGCAACGGTTTGGCAACAGAAACCAGTGACAGTGATCTTTCACATCATGGGATGCTCTCTCTGCTGGGTGACTGGAACATGGAAGGACGCAGTCGAAATGAATTGATTCGCGAAGCTCGGACTAAGGGATACGAAGGTGAGAACTGCGGAAATTGTGGTCAATTCACCATGGTCCGGAATGGAGCTTGTCTAAAATGCGTCTCCTGTGGTCACACCAGTGGCTGCTCCTGAGTTTCCTCAAGCTTGAAGGGCATCTCGTCTGCCAGAGATGCCTACCCCCTCCTAAATTCATCACTTTCCTCCGTTTTCAATTACAAATCGTCAAATCATTCCTAGCTGCTTAAAAAGCAATTATTCTTGTAATTTAATAGCAAGTTCACTATTGTACCGCTGATCCAATGCTTGTCTCAAAAGCACAGTATTCCTACCGTTTTTCAGGACTTGTTGTATTTTTTTAGATGGAGAATCGATGTTTCCAGTTTGGCAAGTGCTGCAGCGCAATTCTGACGAGAATCCAGCCACAATCGAAGCCTGGCAAAAGGCGCTGGCTCGGCTACCTATTGGAATGTGGGGAGCAATTTTGCTCTCATCCCAACTGACTCAGGCATTAGAGCAGTTACAATCGAACGCTATTGGGAATATGTACGAACGAATCCGACAGTATCAGCAACTAGGATCGGAAATCGTATCAAATCAGGGTAACTTCTGGCAGGATAAGCAATGAATACTCATGTGTCGGAAGCCCTTGATGGTTCCAAAATCAAAGAAGAGCTACGCGCTACTCTTGCGAAAAACATCATCTCGGCGCGCAAAGCAAAAGCGAAAGTGCTCGGACGTACCTACACCCAAGAGCAACTGGCAGAAGATTCAGGACATTCGACCACTGCCATCGCTCAAATCGAGAGAGGGGAAGTTGATCCAAGACTTTCCACGATTGCAGGAATTGCCTTAGCTCTTAACGTCAATCCTGTGTTTTTGCTGTTTGGACGTAGTGAGATTGAACTGCTTTATCAGATGATCCGTGAATTGGACGAAGATTCATTGAGTGATCTATCCGAACGTCTTTTCAGCGAAAACCTAAGTGAGATTGAAAAGCTCGCCAACTCCAGTCTGCCCAAGCATCGTGTAAAAGCCTCTCAAGTGAGTGCAGCAACGATGGCCCTTCAACTCAACAAGCAACTTGCTCAAAATGCGATTGAAGCCGCAGAAGCTAGCCAGCAACTTGCTGAATCGGCATTGGACATGATGGATGAGTCAATGAAACTGGGAGTGAGTACTAGTGTAGGAATCGGCGCAGCGATGGCAGGCATCATGGGAGCCACCGTTGGGGCCTTCATGGGAATGTCGGAAAAGGGAGTTTCGGATCTGCTGCGGGATACCCGAATACCTCCTCAATCTCCATCTGAAAAAAACTCTGCGAAATAAAGCAAAGACTGGGCTGTGGCTGAACGCTCATGAGGAAGCAGCCATAAGCCTCCTACCTCCGCTACCTCTACCTCCTGCTTCTCCCAATTCCGCAAGTCTTCCACTGCAAAAGGGATTCGTTTCCCTTCCGGTGTAATCAAAATCATCTTATCACCCCGAGCAAAACTACGCCGACTGGCAACCGCCATATATTCTCGACTCGCCACTTCCAGAACATATCCAACCACTTCTCCATCCAAATAACGCAAGTTAGGGTTTTTCAGTTTTTCAATCGGGCGTTCGGTTCGATTCGCTCTGAAAAATCCCTGCGTTGTCTGCATTGGCCAACTAGATCTGATTTGTTTGCCATCTGAGTCCTGGCCTTCCCTAACCACTTGTTTTAGTTGAGGTAACCAGATCTGCGGTTCTATGTGTTGTATGTCAAAACGCAAACAGCGCAACCCACTCGTTCGAAGATCTTCAATCCGATCCAGTAAGAAAAGATCCCGATGGTGGAACATCAGGGTTCCATGCTGGTGCTCTAGAACTGGAAATTCATGACGGTGCTGATCTGTCGAGGTTACTGTGGCCAGGGTCATCTCATCTGGAGAGCCGATCACCGGTGAAAGCAGTTTTCTGGGACTATAAAACAATAGAATGCGCCCCACAGCCAACAACTCACATGAGACAGACAGTTCTCTGCAGTACTCGCTTAGAATTGAGAGGGGTAACTCTGTCGACAGAACAATTCGCTCCAGCGTTGACCCCACATATTCAACTAAGCGCTTTAGACTAAGCAGATTATGGTAACCTGTCTCAGCAATCCAGTGGATCTTAGGCTTGGTAGGATGTTGCCTCAACCACTCCAAGGCACCAATATCTTGAACACGGATTGCGTCAAATGAACTTAGGGGAATCTGCTCCAGAACCTCCTGTAACATTCTTCGAAAGTCATTTTCTGTTGCCAGCAGATCCCACTGTAGACAGACCCTAAGGCCTCTTTTATGAGCCTGTTCAGCAAGTTCTAGCAACGGTTCTGTTTCCAATTTTCCAAGTCGACTCAATCGCTTATGTGTGAGAATCACCTCTGAAACAGAATCGAATGGAAGCTTTTCTAGCTGTTCTACAGAATCAATTTGGGTGATAGTTTGGATCATGACTGACTGAGCCATTGCTGGCATTCAGAGAGATTTATCGTGGAGGATAATTGATCTTTTACAATCCTGCAGTGACTGAGTAGGAGTACCCGAGAGGCTAACTCCAATCCAAGTTCCAGTTGATGAGTCACAAGCAACAAGGTTCCTCCTTGGTTTCTAAAATCAAGGAGATATTCCTGAAACCATCGAACTGAATTCTGATCCAATCCTGTGTAGGGTTCATCCAGCAATAAGAGCTTTGGTTGCTGCAACAGCAGCCGAGCAATTGCCGTCCGTTTGGTCATTCCACTGCTAAAGGTCTTGACGGGGAGGTCGATGGCGTGGCTGAGTTGAACATCCTGCAGTGCTTGGGGAATTCGCTGTGGCAAATCCTTCAATTCATAGAGAACCCCAAAAAAGTGGAGGTTCTCTCTCGGGGTAAGATCTCCGTAGAGGCGGCTTTCGTGGGCAATGCTACCCATATCTCTGAGGTAGCGATGCTTATCTTCGTCAATTGGCATTCCCTCATACAGGATCTGTCCCTGCTGCGGCTTGAGCAGGGTCGCACAGAGCCGTAAAAGCGTAGACTTGCCCGCCCCGTTGTTGCCTAGCAGGAGAACGCATTCTCCCGCTTGAATATCCAGATTCAGTTCCTGAAGGATCGTACGATAACCAAAGCGTTTGCTCAGATTACGCAGCCCAAGAAGAGCGGTCATGGAAAGATCACAGCCAGCAGGATAACAGGCAGAGGATGACCAAACTCAGAACTGCTGCAGAAATTGTAGGTTGTTACCGTAGAAGTATCTGATATCGCTGATGCCATGCTTGAGCATCGCTGGTCGCTCCACTCCCATACCGAAAGCAAAGCCACTCCAAACATCTGGATCGTAGCCACCATTTTTCAAGACAACTGGATGAACCATGCCAGCGCCAGCAACCTCAAGCCAAGATGTGTACTTGCAAACCCGGCAGCCTTCTCCTGCGCAAAGGATGCAGTCCATATCAATCTCAATGCTCGGTTCTGTGAATGGGAAGTAGCTTCCACGAATCCGTGTCTTGCGCTCGCTACCATACATCTTGCGCGCAAACTCATTCATTACCCCAATCAGATCTGTCATCCGGATCTTGTGGCCCAACACCAGACCTTCGACCTGATAGAACTGGTGTTCCGATCGAGGAGTGATCTGCTCATATCGATAGCATTTACCAGGTAGAATCACGCGAATAGGTTCTGGTCCAAATTCCTTCATCGCTCGGATCTGGCCTGGTGAGGTATGGGTTCGTAATACCACTTCCTTGTTAACCCAGAAGGTATCCCACATGTCCCTTGCAGGGTGATACTCGGGAATATTGAGCGCCTGAAAATTATAGGCGTCTGTTTCCACATCTGGAGCTTCGTAAACTTGAAAACCCATCTCAGCAAAGATTTGATAGATTTTGCGCAGTGTCTGTGTAGTCAGGTGGAGATGTCCGGTAGGAAAAGGTCGTCCAGGGAGTGTGACATCAATTGAGTCGGAAGCGATCTCCTGTTCCATCTTCTGCTGGCGCAAACGCTCCTGTAAAGCATCGAAGGAATCTTGCAATTCGGCTTTAAGATCATTGATGGCTTTACCCACCTGGGGTCGTTCTTCAGCCTCAACAGTTCCAAGTTGTTTGAGTAGCGCTGTTACTGCTCCCTTCTTACCCAAATAATCACGGAACCAACCCGGTAGAGATTCTGTATTGCTTACTTGCCGAAGATCGTCTAATGCCTGCTGTTTGAGAGTGTGAATTTGGTCTTGCATTCAGAATTTTAAGTAAGAATTCAAATCAATAAGAAGAAGCGTTTACCTTGAAGGGAATCCAGCAATTGCGCAAGGAAGAAGTCAGTTAGGATTGTGTGTAGAATCAAATCCTATGGGTTCTGGACCAAAACGATTCTCGCCGTTTTCCCCGGCTAGAAAGAAAAGTTCTACTATCGGCCAAAATTGGAGCAGTGGCACGCAACCCAGTATCAGGAACCACCCGGGGTAACCCCGATCATGACTACGTTTGATCGCCAAGTTGATGTGCGCTAGCCAACAAATTAGTGTTAAAATACCTAGCACTGGATACGTTACCGCTGAAGCAGCAATCAGTGAATGAACAACGAACACTCCCAATTCCGCCAACCAGAAGTCACCACGCGAAAGTCTACCTTTAGCGGTAAACAACAGCTGCTTGATGGACGACCAATTGCCGTAACGATGCTGAAATTGACGTTGTTCAGCCTTTTGCTCGGCAGCATACTCTGCGTCAACTTCCTGCTCGAGTTTTTGGAGTTCTAGCTCGCTCAGACCATAGACTTCCCGTATGGCCTCCAGAGAATCTTTATTCTGGAGTTGTTCTTCACGAACTCGTTCTCGTTCTTCAGCCTTGGCTCTTAAGCGGCGTAGTTTTTCTTTGGTATCCATCATTGATTCAGAAGATAGATCGCAGAGGACTACTTGTGTAAATGAACGTTTTTTGCCTCGTTCAATTCTTAAACGCAGTGCTCATCTAGAAATTTCTATCCAGCTTATCTCGAAAACTACCTACAAGAACAGGCTGCCGTTCTGAATCACAAAGACTGACAAACAATTGATCTTCCACAACCCAGTAGAGAGCGTGCTGGCGAAAAAAGAGACCCAAGGTACAGGCTTCATCAAAATTCAGTTCCACTGCCCATCCTGGTTCAGCATGACCATCCTCAGGAGAATAGCCCGTCAACTCTGCACGCCAGGCGTCACGCTGCTTCAAGACTTCTTGTAGACGCTTTGCCTGAATCTGAATTTCTTCTTCAGACCAAATCTCACCCGTAGTAGGCCAAGCCGTGACTATCGCAAAAGCTTTTGGCCACTGGAGAACTGGAGCGCTGGAACGGAATCGAGTCTGAAAGTAAACGTCCGGCAGGCTCGACATATTTACACAAGATTTTCTTTGAAACTACTCAAGCTTATGAAATTACTGTTCACAAGCGAACCGTTCCGTATCAACTTCTGACATTCCCAAAGATGGATAACGGAAACCGTGAATCTTTTCGGGCTGAAACAGATCGTCCAGCTTCGACAGGATTTCAGCAGATAGCGTTACAGAGGTAGCTCCAAGATCATCTTCCAGATGATTAATCTTGACTGTCCCTGGAATCGGCAGAACGTGCTCGCCTTGGGCAAGCAACCATGCGAGAGAAATCTGTGCGAGCGAACAACCTGCTTCTGTACAGATTTCACTAAGCTTTTTGATAAGTTCACGATTTTGAGAAACATTGGGTTCCTGAAAGCGTGGCATCGTCAGACGCATATCGCCTTCTGCAAACCTGCTGAGACCTAGTTCAGGAGTACAAAGAAAACCTCTACCCAACGGAGAAAAGGCAACCAACGTTACTCCGATCTCTTGGCAGGCTTCGCTTAGACCAATTTCAGGATTACGAGTCCAGAGCGAATACTCGTTTTGGACCGCAGTAATTGGATGCACTGCATGTGCTTTGTGCAAGGTCGCTGCAGATACTTCAGACAGGCCAATTCCACCAATCTTCCCCTCCTGAACCATTTCGGCTAGTGTCCCCACACTCTCTTCGATCGTCACATTGTTCTTGTCCCAACGGTGGAGGTAGTAAATATCAATGAAATCCGTGTTCAACCTTCTCAAAGAGTCTTCCAAGGTCGCTTTTAGGGCAGCAGCCCGACCATCAATCACCCGTTTCCCGTCAACTCCCTGCATCCCGCACTTGCTGGCTAGATGTATTTTCTTGCGATAGGGCTGCATCCACTCGCCTACCAGTTCCTCATTGCGACCAAAACCATACAGTGCTGCCGTATCAAAATGACGAACTCCCAAGTCGTAAGCTCGCTGTAAAAGAGCAAACGAGTCTTCCTTGCTGGGGTAACCTCCATAGCCGTGACTCAGGTTCATACAACCCAGACCAATTTCTGGGACTTCTATGTTTCCAATTTTTCGTAATTTCATGACAAAGTTGGCTGTGTATTGAGTTGTTGTTCAAGTTCGTGCATTACCTGATAGGCAGGCAGTACATTTGCCACACTGGCTCTTGGTTCTCGCCCTTCTCGAATCGATGTGATGAATTCTCGGTCCTGCAGTTCGATACCATTCATCGAGACATCTACTTGAGAGACATCAATCGCTTCCTCCTTACCGTTCACCAAGTCATCGTAACGAGCGATGTACGTTCCGTTGTCGCAGATGTAGCGGAAGAAGGTTCCTAATGGCCCATCGTTGTTGAAGCTGAGGGAGAGCGTACAAACAGACCCGGACTCAGAAAGCAATTGAATCGACATATCCATGGTGATACCTAGTTCTGGATGCATCGGTCCCTGTATCGCATTAGCACTGACCACTCGCTCTCTAGTTTGATATTGGAAGAGATCAATTGTGTGGGCCGCGTGATGCCACAGCAAATGGTCTGTCCAAGTTCTTGGTTCTCCAGCCGCGTTGATGTTTTTGCGTCGAAAGAAATAAGTCTGCGCATCCAATTGCTGGATCTTCAACTCGCCAGCCTGAATTTTTTTATAGACCCACTGATGAGAGGGATTGAAACGTCGGGTATGGCCCACCATGCAGACCAAACCTGTTTCTTGTTGCAGGTCCACAACAGCTTGGGCATCTGACCAGTTATCAGCCAGGGGAATCTCAACCTCCACATGCACACCTGCTTTCAGACACTGCATCGCCTGAGCTGCGTGGATTGGGGTTGGGGTGGCCAGGATCGAGGCTTCAACTCCCGGAAGGGCCAGCGCCTGATCTAGATCTGTCATCGCATGTGGAATTCCATACTGTGCCGCAACGGCTTGAGTCGGTTCCAAAGGCTGCCCTACCAGCGCAATGACCTCAACTCCCTCTATGTGCTTGAGGCCATCCAGGTGTTTTTTGCCAAAAGCTCCAGGCCCAGCCAAAATGATTTTCATCAGCCATCTCCCGTTCAACAAGATGCCCTCAAGTCTGGACAATTTATTTGAGTAATTTTTCAGAATCCATAGCTACTCAGCGAACAGCTCCAGCAAGCAACTGATCACTTTCTTTTGGACAGATACTTTCAGTATCCCCATTTTTTCCAGCAAACGATCCTTGTCTACTGCACGCATTTGATCTAAGAGAATCAGTGCCTGTTTCTCGGCAAATTCACAGGAGATTCGTGAAGGGAATTCAAAGACTTGAGAAGTCATCGGAGCGACAATGACGGTCTTCAACGCAGATAGTTCATTAGGAGAGATAATAACGCATGGGCGCGTCTTTCTAATTTCAGAACCTTCGATAGTTTCCAGATCCACCCACCAGACCTCAAAGCGGTGAATTGCCTTCACCATTCCCAATCATTTTCTTCGGTCAGTTTCGTATCTAACCAATCATAATCTAACTTCTCCGATTGCCCATTCTTTTCAAGAGACAATCGAATTTTTTCCGGCCAGTCCTGTCGTGGCTTCTTGACAGGTCGGATGAGTAGCCCCTCGCTAGTCACTTCCAGAGATAATTCTCGATTTTCCAACTGAGCCTGCTCAATCAGCAGCTTAGGGATTCGGATACCCTGAGAATTACCAATCTTGATCAAACCAGCCATGTGCTTCTCCAGAATTTTTGTAATTACAAAATAACTACAAAAAAGCCACTGTCAATGCTTTGTAAACCTGTCAAGTTACGACTCAGTGACCATTCTCCAAGATCAAATGCCCAACTGCTGTGTTGGAAGCCGGCACGTGGTAGAATCGGTGACGAACCTTAGGTTTAGCTCCACCAGCCACATCACTCATGGCTCCTCGGGCGATCAACCACATCACGAGTTCAATACCCTCGCTACCAGCTTCTCGAACATACTCAATGTGAGGAATCGCAGCGATGGCTTCCGGATCCTCAATCAACTTGTCCAAAAAATTACTGTCCCATTGCTTATTGATTAGTCCCGCACGCGGCCCCTGTAACTGATGGGTCATGCCGCCGGTACCCCAAATCTGGACATTCAGGTCTTCATCGTATTCATCCACGGCTCGACGAATCGCTTGCCCCAACTGAAAACAACGCTGACCCCTCGGCACCGGATACTGAACCACATTGACTGCGAAAGGAATCACCGGGCAGGGCCAAGCTTCGGGTTGTCCACACATCAGTGAAAGAGGAACCGTCAAACCATGATCCACATCCATCTCATTGACGATTGTCAGATCAAAATCTTGCAAAATCACAGACTGAGCGATGTGTGATGCCAGTTCTGGATGTCCCAGAACCATCGGTACTGGCCGTGGCCCCCATCCTTCATCAGCAGGTTGAAACTCGGTAGCAGTACCAATCGCAAAGGTTGGAATCATCTGCAGACTGAAAGCTGTTGCATGATCATTGTAGACAAGGATGATCACATCTGGCTTGGCTTCCTGCATCCACTGCTTGGAAAATTCATAACCTTTGAAAAGTGCCTGCCAGTATGGCTCCTCTGTCTTTTCCTGATCCAAGGCCGCACCAATTGCAGGAACATGAGACGTATAAACCGAGGCTGAAATATAGGCCATATCAGGACTCCTTGACTTGGTGCAAATTCCCCTGTGGCTGATGATGAGGCTGAGCGTCGCCATCTTCCCCGAGGTAGCGGTTACCCTCTGGAGAACGACCTCCCTTGATCATCATCTCACGATATTCGTCTTCTGACATTCCCGTCATGCTACCTGCCATCTGCTGAAAACTTTTTCCATCAGTGGCGCCAATCTTGGCGAGGAAATAGATGTTCCCACCCGTTTGAATACACCAATTGAGATCTCGGGCCAGTACCGCCTGTTTCTGCTCCTCAGTCATTGGCCATTCGTCAAGATAGGCCCGTTCATTGGCTTTGAAGCGTTCTCGGTTTTCTGCCTTCATCAATGACATGCAGAATTGGTTGAGGTGGTAGCCTTTGCGAGATTGTTCAGTATCAAAAATGGTTGTGCCTGGAATATCGAGATAGGGTTTGTCAAGTGCCATCTTCTCTCTCTCAGCCCGCCCAGTAGAGGCGCATTGGATTATCGATCAGCAGTTTGTGCTGCAGTTCTGTTGTAGGCGCAATGTGGGGAATCACATCGACCAAATGACCATCATCCGGCATATGCGATTTCATGTTGGGATGCGGCCAGTCCGTTCCCCACAAAACCCGATCTGGAAAACTTTCTACAACCTTGCGGGCAAAGGGAATCACATCAGAATAACTCGGAGGCCCCTGCTGAGAGAGCCGCTCTGGACAACTGACCTTCGACCAGAAATTCGGATGTTCCTCCAATAATTTCAGGAACAGACCAAACTCTGGCCCATCGATTGGCTTGCTTACATCTGGCCGCCCCATGTGATCAACCACTACCGTAGTTGGCAGGGAAGTGAAGAAGTCAAATAGTTCTGGAAGCTCAGCAGCCTCAAAGTAGATGACGATATGCCAACCCAGTGGTTGAATCTTCGCTGCAATTTCACCCAGGGCATCAAAGGGCAGAGCATCCACCAACCGTTTGACAAAGTTGAAGCGAACCCCACGAACTCCCGCAGTATGCAACTCTCGCAGTTCACTGTCTGTGATCGCGCGTTTGACAGTTGCTACTCCCCGGGCCATGCCTCCCGAATGATGCAGGGCATCCACCAGAGCTCGATTATCAGCCCCATGACAGGTCGCCTGAACAATCACGTTTCGTATAAATCCCAAAAAATCGCGTAGGTTCCAGAGTTGATCCTTGGAGGCATCACAGGGGGTATACTTACGCTCTGGAGCAAAGGGGAATTGATCCCCTGGGCCAAAAACATGACAGTGCGCATCAACAGCACCAGCGGGAGGCTGAAATTTTGGCTTGGAAGGGTTCTGATGCCAATGCAACCAGTCTGCATCCATTGTAAAGGCACTCATCGTCCCAGCTCCTTCAAACGAGAATCTAAGTGAGGATACACCTTGCGAGCGTTGCCTTCAAAGACCTTCTGCTGATCTTCGAATGATAGATTCAAGGCATCAATGTAGCGCTTGGTGTCATCAAAGAACTGGCCTGTCTCTGGGTCGATCCCACGCACGGCTCCCACCATCTCCGAGCCAAAAAGAATATTGTCGATGTCAATCACCCGGAAGAGCAGATCAATCCCAGACTGGTGGTAGACACAGGTATCGAAGAAAACATTCTTCATCACGTGTTCAGCTAGCAGCGGCCGCTTGAGCATATCAGCCAATCCACGATAACGCCCCCAATGATAAGGTACTGCGCCCCCACCGTGCGGAATGATGAAACGTAGATCCGGAAAATCACTGAACAGATCTCCCTGAATGAATTGCATGAAGGCCGTAGTGTCCGCGTTGATGTAGTGTGCTCCTGTTGCATGAAAGTTTTCGTTACAGGAACCAGAGACGTGAATCATCGCCGGCACATCCAGCTCAACCATCTTCTCAAAAAACGAATACCAACTCTTGTCAGTTAGAGGCTTTGAAGTCCAGTGTCCACCTGAAGGATCAGGGTTGAGGTTGCAACCAATGAAGCCCAACTCGTTTACACAGCGCTCCAGTTCGACAATCGAGTTCGTAATCGGCACCCCAGGTGATTGTGGTAGCTGACAAACACCCACGAAGGTCTCTGGAAAGAGATCCACAACCCGCTTGATCATGTCATTACAGGCTCGGGTCCAACTTTGAGAGACGGCCTCATCTCCTAGATGATGGGCCATGGCTGAGGCCCGAGGCGAGAAGATCGTCATGTCAGCCCCACGCTCACGAATCAGCCTCAGTTGGTTCTGCTCGATGCTCTCCCGAATCTGATCATCTGAAATCTTTCCAAGTACCGGAATTGGCTGGGAAGAATCCTTGTAGGCAGCCAGTTGCGCATCACGAAATTGCTGCAGGGGAGCTGGGGCCGTCGTGTAGTGTCCGTGACAATCAATGATCAGCATTTGGATTTCTCTGCTTCCGAGTGGAGTTGGGAAAGCATCTGGTCCAGCAGGGGCAAGAGCTCTTGCTGCTCCAATGCCGCCGAAAATTGGGGGGCCCATTCTTGTCGTTCTGCCGTGGCCTGGCTCATCTGTGGTTCCAGCCCGGCTGCCTGAACGGTCAAGACTACCTCACGCATCTCCTCAGCTCGTCGGATACCATGTTCCAAGGTGCGAGTGATCATATAGTGGGCATGACGAGGCCAATTTTCCATCGGGAAAAGGTTGTTCAGCGATGACAGCACCTCTTGTTCAACGCCATAGTGCCGGGCGGAGAGCAGTGATTCTGAGATCAGCGCTTCCAAACCCTTGATCATCACACTGCGGCACATCTTGGTGGCGGAGGCCTTGCCCACAGCTTCATCACAGAAGCGCATGCCGCTGAAACCAAGCGCCTGACCAATCTCAACAAATTCTTGAGCGTGGGGACCTCCTAACAGAATTGGAGACTTGGTGCGCTGTGGGTGAATTGGTGACATCACCGCAGCTTCCACATAGCGCCCACCTGCTTCTTCAATCAAGGCAGCCACGCTCTGCTTGGTTTCTGGGGCCACCGAGTTCAGATCCAGGAACCAGGATCCTGCTTGCAGAGTAGAAGCTACTGACTGGGCTGCCTTCAGATCTTGGGCTGCCGTCACGGCACTGATCACCAACTCAGCCTGAGCCACCGCATCTGTGGCTTGCTGATAACCCACCATCTGGGGACAGATCTGCAGATTGCTGCTCGCCGGACTCTCTTTCGCACCAAAGAGGCGATCGAAAGCGGTCAATTGAACATTTGGGAAGGCACTTAAATCCTCAGCAAGAGTGCGTCCGACTTCTCCGAAACCCAACAAACAAATTTTTTGAACCGGTTTCATTTGCCAGCCCAGATCGACTTGGGAATCAGGACTTCCCCACGCATCAGCATCCTGGCTGTGCGGAGCAAGCCTGCACGCTGAAGAACTACTTCCCTACTGCTTGCTTCGACCTCAAGGCCCACTGTGAAGAATCCGGTGGGGTGTTCCACATCAAGAGTGATCCTCCCACTCTCAGCCTGCAAGCCCGTCAATTGCTGAGCAATAGAGCCCGGCAGGACACAGGCAGAGGCAACACTAACCGCACCCAGCACTCCAATTGCTTCATGAACCCGATGGGGGATGAAGGTGCGAGTGGCGATCACTCCTCCTTGTTGAGCTGGAGCCACTAGTGACATTTTGGGTACGGTCTTCGTAGTGATATCACCCAAGTTCATCAGCAAACCAGCCTGCAAACGAATGGATTCAACCCTGCTTTTCAATTGAGAATCTGCCTCCAACTCTGCTGGGAATTCATATCCCGTCTTGCCCAAATCCTCAGCTGCAATCAGGACCACAGGCATACCATTGTCAATGCAGGTCACCCGCACACCATTCATCTCATCACAAGCTCGACCTGTCGGCAGCAAGGCTCCACAACTGGAACCTGCCGTATCCAAAAAATCCAGCAGCACGGGAGCAGCTGTACCAGGGACCCCATCGATCCGGGCTTCTCCCTCGTAGTTCACTTTTCCGCCAGGGGTTTGTACCTGAGCGATTGCCAAATTGGCCGTGTTGACCATGTGAATTCGAACTTCAGTGAGATCTCCTTGTGGTTCCAGCAGGCCTTTTTCAAGCGCAAAGGGACCAACCGCCGCGAGGATGTTACCACAGTTCTGACTTTCACTCACCTCTGCTTTGTCAACAACAACTTGCAGGAACAGGTAGTTGACATCTGCATCGGATCGTGGCGATTTGGAGATCACTCCAACCTTCCTCGTCAACGGATGAGCTCCTCCTACCCCATCAATCTGTCGAGCATCTGGGGAACCCATGGCCGCTAGTAACACTTGATCTCGCAGACTCGGCTCATTGGGCAAATCCTCCGCTAGAAAGATTAGGCCCTTGGAAGTACCTCCCCGCATCAGGCAGGCAGGAATCGCGGTCTGCATGTCAGTTCTGCCCCGAGTACTTGACGTACTTCAAACCCTTCTCAGCCAAACGCTCACGCATCTTGTAGAGATCCAAGCCCAGCACTCCAGCCTGCAATTGCTGGCGCTTGTCTTCTTCATTGGCCAGCTGTGATTCTGCCTTTTCCAGCACCTGGGTTGCTTCATCCTGCAGGACGACAACAACTCCGTCATCATCAGCAATGATCAGATCTCCCGGATGAACCAAGGCTCCGGCACACACTAGTGGAGTATTCACATTGCCTAGGGTCTCTTTGACGGTGCCTTGAGCTGAGATCGCCTTGGACCAAACTGGAAAGCTCATCTCGGTCAGGGTCCCTGCATCGCGAACTCCTGCGTCAATCACCAGGCCGAGGACTCCTCGAGCTTGCAGAGAATTGGCTAGTAGATCGCCAAAATATCCATCCTCACAGGGACTCTTTGGAGCGACCACCAGAATGTCTCCAGCTTGGCACTGTTCCACGGCAACATGAATCATCCAATTGTCTCCTGGAGCCACTTCGCATGTGACAGCAGTGCCGATAATCTTGGCCGGACGATAGATCGGACGCATGTAAGCAGCCAGTAGCCCTCTACGCCCCTGAGCCTCGTGGACTGTGGCCACATCTAATTCCTGAAAGGCTTTTGCCAAAGCTTCAGGTGGTCTGGGAATATCTGTGATGACAACGGACATTGGAACTTAACTCCATCAAATTAGGAACTAAGGAAGAGAGCGATCCAAGCGACTGAAGAGGTAAACACAACTAACCCAGAATCGACCTGTAACAAAAAGTTTTCAAGCAAATTTCTGGGAAACTAGACGTATTTTAGGATAGGCAGTTTGGGTAGGAAGGAAACTGTAGAATAAAGACACATTTTCTTGGACAGTACGAATCAGGAGAAGTTTAGAGA
>PBZZ01000091.1 GCA_002730365.1 Deltaproteobacteria bacterium | reverse complement strand
GTTGCCAAGGTTTTTGTACTGACAGGACGGTTAAAAATTGCATCTTGCTGCCTTAAATATTCTTCTGAGGAAGTTCGACAGGTCATCGCCATCAACTTCTCCGATTTCTCAACATCATGCAAATAATCTGGAGCTGTTAGCATACCGTGGAAAAGCTTGGCCATCTGATTGAATTTTTCTTTTTCAACCAGTCGCATGTTCTGTTCACGAGCTTTTGCGCGATCAGGATTATCAAGTCGATGTTTTGTATCACAGAGAATCATTGTCTTGACACGCTCCGGAGCCTGTCTCCAAATTTCAAAGGAGACATAGCCACCCATTGAAAGTCCCCCAAGAATGAATTCGCCCTCGACCTCCTCCAGTACAAACTCAGCCATTTTGGAGATAGAATCTTGATTTCGCATAAGAGGTTGGTATATCTCAAAACCTGCTCTTTCAAGGTGTTCTTTAGGCGTTTCCCAGAGGTAAGCATCACAAGCCAGACCATGAAGCAAGACGACAGGGTATTGTGTAGGGTTCATGCAGTTTCATCTGACTGAGGTGGCTGATGTTTCAGCGAAATGGAGTTCATACAGAAGCGAAGGCCTGTCGGGGCTGGGCCATCCTCAAACACATGACCAAGATGTGCATCACAACGAGAGCAAAGTACCTCAGTTCGAATCATAAAATGACTCTGGTCTACTTCAGTTGCCACTGCCTCTGGATGTATTGGTCTTGTAAAACTTGGCCATCCCGTGCCCGAATCAAACTTATCGTTTGCATCGAACAATGACTGACCGCAACATGTACAAACGTAGGTTCCAGGTTTTTTGTATTTATTATAAGTCCCAGTGAAGGCCCGCTCGGTGCCTTTTTGGCGACAAACATAAAATTCCTCTGAGGTCAGTTGATCTCTCCATTCCCTTTCTGACTTAATCACTTTTTCCATAACTTATCTTGTAAAATTGAGGCTGGTAAATTGATCTCCATTCTGTTGAAGAAGAGATCGGTTAGATCATGAATTTCATGGCCTTTGAAAAAGCTTTTTGTTAGCTTTGAACTGCTAGAATCAAAAACAAATAATTCATTGGTATTCATCAAATTGGTTCTTCATCATCGAGACTGAGAATTCCATTAGAAACAAGCCCCAACTTAAAAACAATCCTTGCTGAACGGCGAAGTCACCGGAGATTTTAGTTCATGAGCACTATCGGGACAGGAAGTTCCCGTAAATCAAACTCCGTTCAGGCAGTCGAAGAGGCCCTCCAACAAGCCCGCATAAAAGTTCAGGGCTTTGTGGATTGGGGATTGGTCTTCTTCTCAGCAGAGCATCTGGACCATGCTGAAAAGATTCGACAGATTCTGGTTAAAAATACACCCGGAACCCAATGGGCCGGTTGCAGTGCTGGTGGTGTACTTTCTGAAAATAGCGAAATCTTCGGGGAACCTGGTCTTGTGATTTTATTAGCCCAGACTCCGGAAATCAGAACCTATACACTTACAACCTGCCAGCGTCGAGAACATTCTCCGAGTGTGGCTCATCAACTTCGTGAATTTCTTGAGGGCCTGCGGTGTGAGGAACCCCTTTTCCTCTTCTTCCCTGATGCCTATCAGCAAACTCCTCATAACTTCATCAATACCCTGCGCTATACAAGCAATCAGCCGCAAGTTTTTGGTGCCGGTTCCTGTGATGACGGGGCTTGGAATCGTTCTGTCCAACTCGGGCAGGAGGAAATCGTCGAGCATGGCTTCTCAGGTATAGCGCTGATTGGGGAATTTCGTTACCAAGTAGGAGTTACTCAATCAGCCCTGGTGATTGGGGAGCCTATGTTCATCACAAAAGTAGAAAACAATCAGATTATCCAATTGGATGGACAATCAGCGCTAGAATCTTATGTTCAAGCGGCTGTCGAACTTGGATTCAATGACATCGAAAGCGCTGCTCAACAATTGATGCTCAGTTTTCCGTTGAATCCTCAAGAACCCCAGTTTGTTGGGGAGTCTACTATTATCAGGCACCTCAGTGGGATTGACGTTGTCAGTCAAGGCTTGGAAGTTCCCGAATTAGTAAAGGAGGGGAATGTCGTCTCCTTTGCACTACGAAATCGAATCGCTGCAGAAGAAGATCTAGAGATCATGTTAGATCGAATCTGGGATACCTTGCCAGAGACACCTGATTTTGGAATCTATTTCAACTGTGCTGCACGTGGACGTCCACTCTATGGCGAAGATGATGTCGATCTCAAGAAGATAAATCAACGTCTGGGTTCCTTCCCAATTATTGGTTACTTTGGAGCGTTTGAATTAGCACAGGTACCACTAGGGCTTCAACTCTATTCCTACACCGGTGTTCTTGTGCTGGTCTACCTTTGAACGATAATCCCTGGTCATTCTTCTCTACCCTTCAGAATCAGTCTCAACGACAAGAAAGCAGATAACTCATTGACTTATCAATCTCCTCATCGCCTTCGGGGATTCCTGCTGGTCACGATGGGAGTTCTATTCATTTCACCCGACTCCCTATTAATTCGGTTGGCTGATCAACCTTTGGAAATCCAGTTGTTTTGGCGCAGTTTATTTCAAGGTATCGGACTCGCGCTATTCACAGGTTTGCGTTACCAACTCAATTGGTGGAAGCAGGTTCGACAGGTTGGCCGACCAGGATGGGTCGTGATGATTGGTTTGATTTGCAGTTCCACATGTTTTGTTCTGGCAATTCAACATGCTCAAGTAGCTCATGTTCTGTTGTTGCTAAATACCACACCAGTAATCGCGGGGTTACTGAGTTGGCTGGTGATAGGAGAAAAAATCAACCGCTTGACCTGGATTTTGATCGGGATCAGCATTGTTGGATCGACTTTGATAGTCATGGATAGCACTGCCATGGGTGAATCTGGTTCAAGTGCGTTTGGACTCTTGATGGCAATTGGTGCTGCGCTGGCGACTGCAATTAATTTTTTGGGGGCACGTGCTCGTGCTCCCTTGGATGTGACCCCTGTTCTTGTGCCTGCCTGTTTCCTGCTTAGTATTGGCTCTGGCTTACTTGGGGGTGCCACATTGCCACCATGGGAAAATTTGCGCTGGCTGTTGCTGCTTGGAGGAGTTTGTCTGCCGATGGCTTACATTGGAATTCAATCTGGTCCACGCTACATCAGCGCACCAGAAACAAGCATGATCATGCTTCTGGAAAGCGTATTTGGTATCCTACTAGCTTGGATGTTCTTACAAGAATTACCTGGGCCGTTGGGAATTCTTGGTGGAGGGCTCGTATTAGGTGGGCTATTGACCAAGGCATGGTGGGAGTGGAAGATGCCCTCTTTGTGATTACTTGTGAACCCTCTCATTTGATCGAATTCATTTAAATGATCGAACTCTATTATTTTCCCACGCCCAATGGGCACAAAATCACCATCTTTCTCGAAGAAACCAAGCTCGATTACAGAATTCATCCGGTTGATATTCTCAAAGGCGATCAATTCGATAGTGAGTTCCTAAAGATTTCTCCAAACAACAAGATGCCCGCAATTATGGATACTGAGCCTGAGGATGGAGAGGGTCCTCTCTCCTTGTTTGAATCCGGTGCAATCTTGCGCTACCTCGCTCAAAAGACCGAGAGATTTTATCCTCAAGGAATTCGAGAAGCTTGGGAGGTGGAGCAGTGGCTCACTTGGCAGGTTGCGCACTTCGGTCCAATGTTGGGGCAGAATCATCATTTTAATATCTATGCTCCAGAGCAGGTACTTTACGCTCAAGAACGATACACTCAAGAAACCAGCCGACTCTACAGCGTCCTGAATAAGCGCCTCCGAGACCGTGATTTTGTGGCTGGTTCCTATTCCATAGCAGATATAGCGATCTATCCTTGGGCAATTGGTTGGAAGAGGCAGAAGCAGGATTTATCAATGTTTCCATACGTAGCTGACTACCTAAACCTGATTGGTAGTCGACCCGCTGTCAAAAGAGCCTATGAGATCGGGCAACAATACCGAAGAGTTGATGCCAAGCAGATGAAACCCGAAGAATGGCAAACTCTTTTTGGCAATAAAATGGTGAGGACATGAGCAATCTATCGTGGGAAGATTTTATGAAGGTGGACCTTCGGGTGGGTACAATCGTTGATGTGCAACCTTTTCCAGAGGCTCGCAAGCCAGCTTGGAAACTCTGGGTTGATTTTGGAGAAGAGTTGGGATTGAAGCGATCAAGTGCTCAAATCACACAACATTATCAGGTGGAGGACTTACTTGGCAGACAAGTCGTTGGTGTCGTGAATTTTCCACCAAAGCAGATCGGCCCGTTTTTTTCAGAGTGTTTGGTCACCGGTTTCCCAGACGAACAGGGAGCTGTTGTGCTGACGACACCCGAAAGGGTCGTTCCCAACGGAAGCCGACTCTTCTAAAAATGCGTCAGCTCAGGATTTCCTTGAAATGGATAATATCTTTTCTTAAGGCATAAACGATTGTGGTCAGTGCAATGCTTCTTGAGTAGCCAAACCGTTGATTCATGTTGGTGATGATTGTCTCGACAAGCTTCTGAACTCCCGGATCAATACTCTTGTAGTGATTTTGGTCATTCAGCTTGTGGAAGAAGGCATTGTGCAGTACCTCGGGGTTGATTTCCTCTTCAATTTTGCGGTGTGAGAGTGCCCTGGAGTATTCCTGTGCGAAGCAATTCAACAGGTTGTCATTTCTTGAATTAATAATTGTTCTATTTCCTTCAAGCACCAGCTCTCCACTAGATTGCAGATCCAGGAATTTTTGAGCAATCATCTGCCGGAACGACTCTTCGTCCATTTCCGGCTCCATCACTCTCTCCATGCTCTTCATGTAGTTGTAATCAGGCTCGTCAACTTTTGTTCCACTGTTTGGATCAATGAAGGTAAAGCGAGGGACCATCACATGCGCAAAAGCTCTGTTCCTTTGTGCACGAGCCAATAGTGCGTATTGAAGATATCTTCTAAGATCAGCTTCAATTTGCCGTGGATCACGGTCCACAGTACAAACTGTGATTTCTTTACGAATGATGTGAAAGTAAATGGCTCGCACAACTCGCACCAATCCCTGGAAGTCTCCGTAATCCCCTTCTCCTTCTTGCAAGTCATAGCGACCGACACTGCGATCTAGTATGGGCTTCCTCTTGCGTGTGTAACGGGTGTCGATCTCCAACCAATGATGTAAATCAGGGCCTTCTGTGATGATGCGGTTCAGTTGGCTTAAAAAGATGCCGACGTGCACTTTCAGTCCGTCTGAACTTGCCATCGTGTTGCGCATCACATTTTGCAACTGTCTGATCGAAATACCATTTCGCCCCTCGTTGGGATAGTGTTCCTTCCACAAATCTCGCATAAATTCATCATCAATTAATCTTAAATCTTCCTCGCTGAAGAGCCCTGAGTCGCGAAGGTTGACTGATTCAGGATGGTTAGAGATCTGGTCTTGAAAACTATCCTCATCGTTCAGATTCAAACCAAGCCGCATGGCCTCATTTCGGAACGGGTGCCAATGCGGAAGCTTTTTGATGGTATTGACAGGGTCTTCAGCGTACGCCGAGTAGATGAAAAGCTTTTGCTCAGGAGTGATGTTTAGATAGAGTTCAATTTTCCGTTGACTCCAACTTGAAGGGAATTTTTTCCGCATTGGAGGTAGGAGTCTAGTCATCACGGAGTAATATGAGGCGATCCTCAGCAGGTTTGGATCAACGTCATATTTCTCCCGCATATTCGCCAAATCTCTGCGGAGAATGTCGGTTTCACTGCTCGCATCCAAAAGATAATTGACGGGGACCTTCTCTATCCGGTCCAGCAACTTTGATGAGGTCAGTTGGTGGTCCAGCAGTTCCATTTCCTCAATATTGGTTGTCAGGATCACCGTGCTATCTACCGCGGTTTGCGTCGATTCAAACGAAACTCTGCCACTACCAAGCAACATCAGCAGAGGCTTATAATCACTCTCACGAATCCGCTCTCCATTCACTCCAAAGGCGTCATGAATATGTAGAATCCCTCGATTGGATCCAATGATTGATCCTTCATAATACCGCAAAGACTTTCCTGGTAAGTGTTCATTGACAATCCCCATATCTTCTGCGCTCAGATCCTGTGGATTTACACGGACTCGCAGGTGCTGCATGTCATCGATATTGGAAATTCCATGAGCCTGAGCCCCAGAAAACGCGATTTCTTCCACTCGAACATACTTTTCTAGGATCTCAAAGAGGCTCATCCCTTCATTTTTTGGATTACTGAGGAGTTCTTCGAGAATATCGAGAGTCTTTTTATCAAGATTGGCATTTTGATAAAAACTGGGAATCAGCAGTGTTTGTTCGCCTTGTTGCTGATTGATATGATCGAAAAGTTCTTGCCGGGGACGGCTTAGATTCCCATCAGTTTTTTGCATCAACGTTGGGAAGAGCAGCAGGGGATTATGGTGAAAAGAAGAGTGAACTTCCACACAGCGGCTTCCATCTTCGTTTTCAAAGCGGAAAAAGAAAGTATAGAGTCTTACAGAAACCTGCTTAGTGTACTCTTCCAAAGCACGAATGATCAGATCTACAACATAAGTTTTTCCTGAGGCGGGAGGACCCACCAGAATAATTCCCCGATTTGGCCCAACCTCTTTGTCTGCTGATTCAATGATATCCAGTATCTGTTTGATGCAGTATTCCTGACCAAATACCGCATTGATTCCATTGCTGAAAGGATCCTTGAAAACGTTGTAACTGATGACTGGTTCTCCGCTACGAATCACAATTTCGTGTCCAAAAAATTTAATTGCAGAAGAGATAATTGAGGAGGAGGTGTGTAGATGGGTTGAAGGTTCTTCGAGGAGGTTGTTCACAAAATCGGAGAAATGAATTGTGCTCTTTCGCCGATATACCAACAAGTCGCGTAGCTTCAACGGTAATTCGGCCATGCTAACTCCATGTGCTAGATACGGAATGGTTTTTCCGAGTTTCGCATTCGTTCCATAATACTTTCAAAGCGAACTGCCGTAACCACGGTTTCTTTGAAGAGGTTTGCTGAGAAGGAATAAAGCCAATTGCGAGAGATCAAATAAACAGGAGCTTTCCAAATCAAGTTCAAATTCTTTAGTGTAGGTTTTATCCAATCTTTCCGGAGGCGGCGACCATCGTCTCGGTGGTAAAGTAACAAGCCTCCATCCTGAAAATCTGTATCGATCAAGTAAATCCTTGGACGATGGAAATGAGTAAAGAAGTTTAGCATTTCATTCTTGATCGGCTCAGGATCAATCCAAATGTTGTAGCGATCCTCTTGGACAATGCTGTCAGGTGGAATCCTAAGTTGTTGTGCTTGACGTTTACTGAATCGGTTCAAGTGAAACTCATGCACCAGCCCTGGAGTCAAAAATCGTCGGAGGAACTCAAAGTCTGTCACAGTTTTTACAAGGTGCTCCATCTGTTGCATCGGTGTCTTGGTTGATGATCGTTTCCAATGATCTTTGACGTCTTGGCTTGTTTCCTCATGAAAATCCAAACTTACTTTCCCGTCGCGGTAAAGCTCCTCAATGTGGTTCCAAAGATAGAAACCCAGATGATACGGATTCCGCATGTAATATGGCCGTGGATAACAGACACCTGAGAAGACTCGAGCGTAATCAATAATTCCTTTTACCGATTGTTCTTTGAACAGCTCAGTCATGATTTTCTTTTCCCAGTACATCGCCCAGCCTTCGTTCATGATCTGGGTTCTGATCACGAAATCATGAGTCGAGTGTACTGAGTAAATATAATCTAAAACAGCTCGCTCACTCTGACTTGCTGGGGCATGGCGACATAGAAAACCCATAATATCCTGGCAGGGAGCCTTTAGCTTGAATCCTGTGCGGCTGATGGTCTCCTGACGCTGCTTTGCCTGCATCTCTTTTTGCCAAGTCGTTTCAGGGCTGACGGTTCGCATCAGGCTATCAAGAGTGCCGAAAGAGGGTGTTAAACGAGGAGAGGGTTTTTCTTCGGATACATAGGTATCTGTTTCCTGCTGGTGGGCCGTTTCAGTTTCGACAGTTCTAGCCAAATTGAACTGTGAATGAGGAGCAATTAAGGGAACAAATGATTCACATGCATTCCAAAACTGGGAGTAGTTAATCTCTCCCATCTGCTGACGGGCCCGATCCACCTTGCGGGAAAGATAGATCACCCATTCAGTGCGATCTGGGTTAGAGTCCTTGAGGACATTCAGTTCTGAGAATTCGCAATGTCCCACTACATGTGCCATGACCGAAGCCTGCATCATGGGTGAATTTGTGCTGTTCAAGTAGGCGTAAGATGGATTCCCAGTTTGAACTACCTCGTAGTAGATACTTGCCTCCTGTCCAGTGTCAACTCGGTGCTTGCGAGTTACCATCCGTTTGCCTTCCCAGATGTTTAGGGGGCTTACGGGATAGACATATTTTTCAAGGAGAGACATGAACTCCAAGCTATCCAGAATGAAGAATCGCATCTCAGGCAGCGTTCGTTCGAATGCTCTAGCATGGTGGACTACACGCTGTTCCAACTTGTAGATTTCTGGATCTGTCTGGACTGCACGCATTGAACTTCCCTAGTTCTCAGTGTTCAGCGAAAAGCGTTTTGATGACTTCAATGGTTTCAAGTTTATCGTTCAGTTCCCCAAGACGAATGATGGAATCACGATAAAATTGCGTTGCAATCTGCCGATTCAGCAGACTTAAGCGTCCCGGTTGGACTTCTATGACCCCGATTCGATTAAAGATTGGGCGTAGATGCTCTTCCAGAATTTTGACTATTTCCTTGGCATCATCGTCAAACAATTCGCCGTCACCAAAATAGAAGCCGTAAAAATTGGTTGATGCTGGGTCGTATTCATTCGTGGCGATCCGGTTTATCAATTGATAAACCGGAGCTGCGTGTGTGCCCCCCGAATTTCCGACTTGGTAAAATTGTTCAGCCTGGACCTCATAGGCTTCTGCATCGTGGACGAAGAATCGATGGTCGACGCTCTTTGCACCGTAGTTGTAGTCAATCCAGTTTTGGATGAAATTGACCAAGCGTTTTTCGAGACGAAGACGTTCCCCATATGTTGAATATGAAATATCCCCCATGTAAAAGACTACTGCCTTGAATCGAGGGTTCTCAACTCGCTCTGGCACTTTGAAACGACGATCCCGTCGCATGAATTGAAATGCGTAGCGCTCTTCGTGGGGAGCATAAACATCCATACCAATGCTAGTTCGAAGAGCTCGTTTGAACGTTCGCTTCTTGTCGAGAATAATTCCAGAAGGAGCAAATGTTTTGAATTCGTAAGAGACCTCCTTGATTTTTCCATGCCCTTGCTTAGCAAGACGCGGTAGCTTCAGGGATCTAGAGACTCTTTCCATCAAATATTGAAAAGGGACATTGAACCGAATTTTCCCTCCACCGCTACCTGGCCCCCATCCACCAATACCCCCGCCTCCTTCTCCTTCATCACCATAGACAAAGGTGGGAGCAACGATGTCATCCATTTCTACCAGAATATCACTTTCTCGTTCCCCAAAGTTCTCAAGATCCCCTTCAGTGAGAATAGCATCGACAAGGTTTTCCAATTGTTCTTCAACGAATTCGTTGAAAGCCCCTTCCGATTCGCTGGAATTAATTTGGTCTGTCACATACATATGAAACCTAAGAGGAGACTGAAGTGCGCAAAATATAGAGGCAATTGCCTCTATATTTTGCTGCATAGAGCTAGAACATCTGCCCAAAGAGAGCAAATTTTTTCAGCCTTGGAAGGTAGTAAAATTTTGCTTAATATACTGATCTAAATCATATTTTATTATTTTTGATTTACTTTATTTTTAGCAGCTAAGTCTGTGGTTTGTGACTGCAAACTATTCAACAGAGATGGGATCCAAGCTCGGTGCGCCAGCAAAAATCCCGTAGGCTCTCGCTCATCTGCAGGCAAAGCAGCATCAACATCCTGTAATTCCCGTAGTGTCTGCATAAGCCGATCCAGTTCACTCAAGATCAGCTTTCTGGAATCAACTGAAAGTTGAGCGGCAGCAAAGTGCCAGCGCTCGTCGCTTTGATCAAATTCATCATTGAGAAATTCTCTCGTGTCTGTACGACCCCAAATTTGCCAGAGCGGACTATTCTTTTGCCAAAGAGCACTTCTTTCAAAACACAAACGAATGCGGTCGTGGGGCAGCCATTCAATCAGCTTCAGTTGTTCCAATTGACCAAGTTGTACTCTGAGTTCAACTTCTTCCAACTCAAATTCTTTGACAAGTTCTTGTGTTGTCCAACCGTTGACGAAAAAAACTAGCAACACTACTAAGCTTGGCTGACTGAACAGAGCCTTTAGCTGCACATCATTGAAAGAATCAACAAGCGGTTTTTGCTCACGACTTAGTTTAACCAATTCATAGAGATCGAGGCCGAGTACAGAACAAATCTTTTCTAAGCGCTTCAAGCTTAGAGATTGGTCTGAAAACAACCTTTTCACACTGGATTCACTTAATTTGAGACGTTGCGCAAGGATGCGATAAGTGATTCCTTGAATCTTTAGATAATGTTTGAGCGTTTCAAGCAATCTTGCTGTTTGGTTCATTCAATATCCTGATACTTCCGGTGCAAGAAAATGAGACTTTTGAATTTGAGCTTTCCTTAGCCAGGCTACAACGTTAGAATAAAATGTTTGTTGGTTCTTTTCTTGAAAGAATTCATTTTATCTTTTGATAATGAAACTATTAAAGTTAACGCTTTAATAAAACTATTTTCTCGGTTTAACGAGATCGCCTCGCTTTGATTCCCACCACCCATTCTCCATTCTCCGGGATAAGCGCTGCAACTAAATCCGAAGAATTTTACTCTGGAGTATAGCAAATGATGAAGATGGTTGACGATTTTCGCTGGAAACTGCGTCAAAAGGAGTATGTCCCGATTATGACCGGTGGTATGGGTGTGGACATTTCAACAGCATCATTAGCTCTTGAAGTGGCTCGCCTTGGGGGTATAGGCCACATCTCTGATGCGATGGTCCCTACCGTTACAGACCGAAGATATAAAACCAACTTCGTGCAACAAAAATATCAGAAGTACAAGGCGAACTCTTCCAGCATTGACAAATCTGAGGTTCAGTTTGATTTAAAAATGGTAGAAGAAGCAGGTTTCCTGCATGTTAATAATACGATGAATGCCAAACGTGGCAATGGAATGATTTTCGTCAATTGCATGGAAAAGCTCTCAATGAATAATCCTCGTGCAACACTTCGAGCAAGAATGATTGGGGCAATGAACGCTGGAGTAGATGGTATCACGCTTAGTGCCGGACTCCATTTAGGTACCTTGGCTTTGGTCAGTGATCATCCTCGATTCCGGGATACATTTTTGGGAATCATTGTTTCATCTGTTCGTGCTCTCCGCCCATTTCTCAAGCGAGCAGCTAAGCTTGATCGGATGCCAGACTACATTGTTGTTGAAGGGCCCCTAGCCGGTGGTCACCTAGGATTTGGAATGGATTGGGCTGAGTACGATCTCAAAACTATCTTTATTGAAGTGGTTAGATTTTTGAAAGACAACGACCTTGATATTCCTGTCATCCCTGCTGGTGGAATTTTTACCGGTTCAGATGCAGTAGAATATATGGAACTGGGGGCTGCTGGTGTCCAAGTTGCAACCAGATTCACTGTTGCCGAAGAGTGTGGTCTCCCCGATAAGGCAAAGCAAAAATATTTCGAAGCCATCGAAAAAGATGTAGAGGTTAACCAAGTTTCTCCGACTGGCTATCCAATGAGAATGTTGACTAATTCACCCGGGATAGGTCAGGGAATCCGCCCAAACTGCGAGGCTTTCGGCTATATTCTTGATAATGATGGGCATTGTGCCTATGTGGATGCCTATAACCGAGAATTAGAGCGAACCCAAAAAGAGGGTGGAAAACTGGTAGTGGAAGACAAGACCTGCTTGTGTACCCACATGAGAAACTTTAAGATATGGACCTGTGGGCATTACGTCTATCGTCTGAAAGATACTACTCATCAACTAGAAGACGGTAGTTACCAGATGCTTACAGCAGAACACATATTTAAAGATTATCAATTCAGCCGAGATCATCAGGTTAAGCTCCCCGAAAATATCACTCTGCCATCTCAAACTATAACTTTGGCTGAGGAAGCCGCTGCCTAACTGAAGAGAAACTGTGTCTATTTGGGCACGGTCCTCCTGACCGAACACAACTTAGAGCACATTTGCTGCTAGATCTGCTAGCGGTGATCGCTCTCCATGAACCAACGTTACGTGCCCTGCCAGAGAATACTTCTTAAAGCGTTCAACAAGCGTATTTAAACCGTTCGACCCCTCGTTCACATATGGGTTGTCAATTTGGTGTGGATCACCAGTTAAGACAATTTTTGTGTCTTCCCCGGCTCTGGTTACGATCGTTTTCATTTCGTGCGGAGTAAGGTTTTGTGCCTCGTCAACAATCATGTACTGTCTTGGAATACTTCGACCTCTGATGTAAGTGAGTGGCTCAACTGTGATAAAGCCCTGGTCGATGAGTTCCTGATAGCCTTTTGTCCCCTTCCGACCTGAGTTACTTACTAACAACTCCAGATTATCGAAAATAGGCTGCATCCAAGGATCTAATTTCTCATTTAGGTCCCCCGGCAAATAGCCAATATCACGACCCATTGGGAAGATTGGACGGGAGACAATCATTCTTGTGTAGCGATTTTCCATCAACATCATGTGTAAACCAACGGCCAACGCTAGCAGAGTCTTCCCTGTTCCTGCCTTTCCATTCAAGGTAACAATGGGAATTTCTGGATCCAAAAGTAATTCCAGAGCGAGGTGTTGTTCTGGATTTCTTGGTAAGATTCCCCAAACACCTTCATCATGATGAAAAGGACGAAGATAGCCAATCTTGCTGTCAAAAATCGCCATCTCTGCATCATCCTGCCCGTCTTTGTTCAGCAATAAAATTCCCTCATTAGGTAGAAACTCTTGGTCTCCAGAGAGAATGTTACGATCGCGAAATTGACCCAACTCTGCCTCCGAAAGTTCTATTCGTGTGAGGCCTTGGTAGGGCTCATCCTGGTGGCGGCCGTCATAATTGATCGTCGGGATTCCAAGTGCATTCGCCTTGACCCGTACATTTGTGTCCAGAGTAACCAGAATTACTTCCTGTTGCTGGTGTAGGAGTTCCCAAGCTACTAGCAGGGTTCTGTTACTCGCTCTATCAAGATCTAGTTCTTCTGGAAAATCAATATCATCCGGAGTGCTCATGGAAATCACCAATTCACTATCATTCGAGAGATAAATTCCTTTTGACAGATTTCCCAGTTTTCGGCATTGATCCAAAACCTGAGAAATGTTTCGAGCATTACTACCTGTCGCACTCATCACGCTCTTGAAACGATCAATTTCCTCAATCACATGTAAGGGGATAATGATTTGGGAGTTTGGGAAGGCGTGAATTGAGTCAGGATCATATAGTAAGACATTTGTATCCAGAACATAACGTGGGCTAAGTTGTTCCATACTGCAATTGATTGATGTAAGGACGGGATGGGCGAACTTGTACTTTAATCAAAGACCACTACAGTGAATTAGCTTTGTTGCAGAGTCAACGTTGCTTAATCAACCTTGTCTTCAGCCTAGATAGTTTGAGCACTGAAACTAGGGACTTCTTAATAAGATGAACGATAAAAAAATCCCCTCAGCAGAGCACATCAAAAGACCCTCCGAATCTTTGAATAATGAAGAGACTAATTCATTAGCGTCAACAGTCATTCTGCTCAGGTCAATCTGGTGTACCCTCTGGTTATCTTTCCTGACTATGGTAGATGTTTCATTGAGAAAAGCCGGAAGGGAGGTGATCAGCCCCCGAGTCAAACTATGGGCGCAACGCTTGCTTAAATATGCTCACGTAAACTACGTTGTTCACAATGAAAAACCATGGTCTATCGAACCCGGTAGACGTTACGTCCTGATGAGTAATCATAGAAGTTATTTTGACATTCCCCTAGTCTTGGCAGCAATTCCAGGAACTGTCAGAATGATTGGTAAACAAGAGTTGTTTAAGGTTCCCATTTGGGGACAAGGTATGATCGCTGCTGAGTTTGTTCCAATTGATCGGAACGATCCGAAAAACTCAATGAAGTCATTAGCCAGAGCCAAGGAATTGATGGAAAACGGGGTTTTGATTTGGCTCGCACCAGAGGGGACAAGGAGTCCAGATGGAAGAATGCAACCCCTTCGTAAAGGTGGATTCCTGCTTGCCCGGCAAACTGATGCTGTCATCATCCCCATAGGATTACGCGGTACTGAAACGGTCATGCCCCCAAGTGGCTTCAAAATTAACTCTGGCAAACACCTCTCTGTTCACGTTGGAACTCCGATAGATACTGCATTGCTCAGCCGTTCAGAAAAAAGAGAACTACCACTACGCATAACTGAAGATCTCAAAAAACTTTCTGGCGAAATTGCCTGAAAGTGCATAAACACCTTTAGCCTGCAAAATCACATGAGTGCACAGATGTTAACTGGCCTACAGCCAGAAATCCTGAACGAACAGCAGAAAACTTGGTTTGCCGTAGCAGTCTGCCACGCCATTGTTGCGGATGGGAATATTGATCCTAGCGAACTGAGTTATCTCGAACAGGCTTTGTCCTTTCTGAGTTCAAAAACCCAGGTTGACTCACTCGTGCAGGCGGTCAAGGACCAAAAGCTTCCCAAGTTGGATAAGTTTCCGCTGGCAACACGGGAACTGGAGGTCAAAATTTTCATTGAGTTAGCTTTGATCACAACCGCTGATGATGTGATCAGTACACGTGAGATTGATTTCTTAATGAACGTCGGCAGGATTCTTGGCTTTGGTCGCGAATTTGCCAAGGTATTGATTCGCTGGGCTTCTGAAGGCATCATCTGGCGAAATAAAATGCACAAAATAATTGACTCTGGATTGGAATTGCACCCTGAATATATTACATGAAAAGCAAACTGCCTCCTTCTGCCGGGACCACCCTTAGCTTAATGACTTTTTTCGCGGGCGGGCTTTTCGTGATTGCTTGTGGATTTATCCTGCAAACTCTTTCTGGAATTCTGATCCCTTTTTTTGTAGCACTCTTTCTAGCTTATCTTGCAGAGCCTCTCCAGAAACTTCTGATCCGTTTCCGTTTCCCGACCGGTCTTAGAGTTCTCCTAGTCTTACTCAGCACCGCTCTGATTCTGTATCTTGTTGGGCAGTTGGTCTACAACAGCGTCAATGCGTTAACAGCTAACCTTCCTCGTTACCAGATGAGGATACAAGGAATGCTCTTTGATGTTGCAGATGCTCTCAGCATTCCTCCTTCAGTGATCCAGGAACAACTTACAGAAATTCAGTGGGCAGATCACATTAATGCTGGAGCGATTGCCCAAATTTTAGGGCAAGGGTTGGGAAACTTTGTCGAGTTCCTCACGAACCTGTTTCTTGTACTGCTTTATTTGGTGTATCTGCTTTTCGAACGGGAGAGTTTCATTCGACGATTGGAAAACTCCTTTTCCCACCGTAGCGGAGCCTCCAGGG
>PBZZ01000090.1 GCA_002730365.1 Deltaproteobacteria bacterium | reverse complement strand
GAGGTTCCTCAACTGAGTGGGGGGACGGAGAAAGCGAATGTGATGTTGACAGAGTACGGGCTGAGTGTGGGATATCGGTTTTGAAGGTTTTTCTATACCAGTTCATTCCCTTTTGGATAATCTAGCAGATCGTTGTTGATGCTCTACGCAGAATTCGTAGAGAATCGAGATTAATATTGTAAGATCAATGGGTTTGCTGAGAAAGCGCTGAGCCCCTGCGTTGATCAGGTCGATCAGGTAGTGTGGCTCGTCATGGGCAGAGATCACGATGATCATCTGATGCCGGTCCTTTCGCCGAATGGCTTTCACCATTTCCACTCCATTGAGCTTTGGCATGTTGATGTCTGTGATAATAATCTCGTACTTCCCGGGCTCGAACATTTCCAGCCCTTCCTCACCATTTTGAGCCAAATCAATTTTTTCAAAGAAATTCCTCAGCAACTGTGCCGTTTCCTGTTGCAACGTCAGATCATCTTCTACGTAGAGCAGACTAACTCCCCCCGACACAGAGATCAGTTTCTCGATACTATTCATCATTGAGAGACAACCTTTTTTGGATGGTTGAGCAGGGATCCTGGCTGTTCTGCTGACAAGTTGGGATTTATTGTTTGCGCTTCAGTCATCATTTTTCGCTCAGCATTTTCGGGTAATCGCTCATTGAGTTCCACTCGAAAACACGCTCCACCATCTTTGTTTACTACAGTCAACTTGCCACCAAGATGGTCTTCAATGATCATCCGGCTCATGTACAAACCCAAACCGGTACCATTGAGTTTGTTTTTTGTTGAAAAATAAGGAAAGAAAATTTGATCAACCACGTCCTCAGGTATACCTCCAGCATTGTCCTGCACTTCTAGTATTTGTTTGTCCTGCTGCGCGTAGGTTCGAACGATGAGTCTCTTTTTATCTATTCCGCTTTCCTCCAACGCTTCTTCAGCATTTTTAAACAAGTTGATCAATGCTTGCTGGACTTCATTCGGGAAAAGTTCCAACTGGGGTAGTTTGCCAAACTCCTTGACCAGTTCGACGTCCTGTGTCTGCAGAGATAGTCCGATAATTTCCATGGTACGTTGCACCAACTCGTTGAGTTGCACGAACCCACGTTGACGATCTGGCCGAAAGAAATCTCGGAAATCATTGATCGTTCGAGAAAGAAAGGAGGTAGTATCTTGAATTTTTTTCAACTTCTCAAGTGTCCCCTCAGTGGTGGCATTACCAAGCTGCTGTTCCAATTTGATAGAGGATGCGATCATGTTAATAGTTGCCAATGGTTGGCGCCACTGATGAGCAATCATCGCCAACATTTCTCCCATCGAAGCCATCTTGGTCGATTGGACAAGTTGTTGCTGCATCTGCTGTAGTTCATCGTATGCCTGCTTCAACTCTTCGTGACTAGTCTGCAAGTCCATCGCTGACTCCTGAATCAGCTGAATCTGCAATAATAGTTGGTTTTGAAGATGTTGGAAGGCGTTGACGAGTTGATGTGATTCCCAGGTATTTGCTGGAATGTCAGCTAACTCAAGATCCTGAAGTTGAGATTCGAACTGTTGCAGAGAGTCACTGTTTCTCAAAGAATCTGTCTTCAGCAACGCTAGGCGGGTGGTCAATTGCTGAATCGGAGTGGCAACACGACGTGCTACCACTACAGAAATAATCAGCCCAAACAGGATTAGGAGTGCTTCGATAATCAGAAGTGATCGTTGGTTTTCTGCAACGGCCTTATCCAGTGGATGCTGAGATAAACCAATGTGCATTATCCCAACTGGCTCTCCCCAAAAAACCAACTGGCGACGAGCTTCAAAAACAATTTCTCCTGCTTTTCCCCGGACTTCCTTATCAATCAGGGCATCAGTCAACAGAATCTGTTCCCTGAGTTGATAGTCACCTGTTTGAGTTATGTTCCTTCGCCTCGGTGCATTACGAGTGTCAAGAATCTTCGTCTGAGAGGGTTCCCACTCAATAATCTCAGGTTCATACTCCTCAATCAGATTATCGTCATAAGCATAAAGAATTTCGTTCTCCATGCTGCGAACGAAGACATAAACCAACTCGGGTTGTGAATCAAGAAGATTGAAGTTGATCTCCAGCTGGGCCCAGTTGGCGGTACCCACCCACTCTGTGGTTTTTGCTGCAAGTGATTCAGAAATCCAATAAATACGCTCGAAGTAAGCGTTACGGAGGCCCTCAACCTGGCGTTTTTGACCGATGTACCAAGTTAGGGCATTCGAGAGGAGCAGGGCGCTCCCCAGGGAGATGAGGAGCACCGTGCGGAGTCGGATTGGTTGAAAAAGCATTTAGTGAAAGGAGGTCAGCGTGTCTCAATTTTTTGTAGGAAAAATAAGAATTGAGGCAAACGACCTGCCAAATTAGGATGTTCTGCGACAGGAAACACTACGCTGTAAGGTCCACCGTAGGCTGAAATGATTTTCTGGTTGTCAAAGGATCGAAGAACTACGATTGGCTTGCTCAAATCTCCTTTTTTCAGAGTAACAGATTTGCCCACGTACGGAGTGAGTACAACCTCATTGAAATTATCGGAAGTTAGAAAATCTCGCAGAAAGGTACCCTCCGTTTGTGTGTCTCGATCTGGTGAAGCGAGTGGCTTGCGGTAACCTCTGGGAACTGGAGGGACGTAGTTCAGAAGTTGTCCAGGGAGAGCGGCAATCGCTTTGGCATCCATCACTCTGGAATTTCCACCTTCAACAATGGTTAACTCTGGAGTGAGGGAAGTTCCCAGAATTACCGTGTCGATGTACCAGTTGTATAGACCCTGATCACTAACTTGCTCGTGCATGACCATGTAGGGTCCACCTCGATTCTTTTTAATCCGCTTCCCATTGCTAGAGAAAGCGATCATCACATTGTCTTTCCGAATCTGCTCTATTGGTTCATATGTGACATAGACGTTGTTTGCAATGAAAGTGACTCCGTCAATATTTTTGTCGGCTTTGGTTAGCTCAATGATTTTCTCAATCGTGATTCCCTTAAATTCCTTTTTACCATCGTCTGGAAAGTTAGGATCCTGAGAGATGTAGGTTGTAGCGTTTGCTTCCATCATTTCCTTAGTCAGCACAAAAGCTTGCCCTGAGTCAGCACCAAGCTGTCCGATGATCTGAATTTGTTTTTGACGCGCCAACAGGTTGCTGTTCACCAGGATGCACGTGAACGCGAACAACCCTAGAATGAATACTACTCGTTTCATCTTGTCTCCAATGAGAGTTACCAAAGCTGGACCCATTTTGGGCTTGAATACGCTAATTGCTGCCTTGAACAAAACTTTAGTAACTTTTTTGATAGAAAAGAGCAAATTTGATGTTTAGAACCGATTGGAGGAGGGGGTAGCGAGAGAGGCTGCCTGAGGAGAAAAATAGACGTAACGTCTTGGTTAAATGACCACGTCTGTAGTAGTACTAATCGCCAGACTGAAGTACCCAGTTTTGGGGGTGACCACAAAGATTATAGTCAGCTCTGGAGAACCAACCGAGGCAGCTCCAGGATAAAAATTGGGCAATGCGTGCACTATCCCAAGCACCTGGTAGCCCAGAAGGTTCGGTGCGCAAGAACTCAAGACGTTGATTGACTGGCAAAGATGGTGAGAGCAATTTTTCCAAACGGTCCATTTCTATCTGTCCATCGCGAGACCATTTCATTTGACTTCTCAATGCTGCTTCGAGCGCAGATTCTGAAACCCCGTTAGCTGTAGCGTATCTATCAGCTTCTGTTGAACCTGTTTTACTAAGATTTGGTAAAATTACTTGACCAAGGCACATCCATACGACAAAAGCCATGCTTGTCAGGAACAGGCCCTGGACTGTCTCGACACCAGCACCTGAGAAGAGACTAGCTGAATAGAAGCCATACAAATTCCACAATATTGCAACCATAACACCTCGGTGTCTGCTGTGAGTTCGAAGTGCTCCGATTCGACGTAAGACTTGCGCCTTCAACTCATCCTCAGACATTTCTAACCAGCGTGAAGGTATAATCGTCTTTTCCATCCAAGGTAGTCCGGTGATGCCTCCAGCAAAAGCGGGGTCTTCTTCTTTCACTACTTCTGTTCTTCTACTCAGTAGCTCCCCTATCCTTCTTCGGAAGTTTTCTCGGTCTTCACCATAAATCTTGTAGCCAGCTACGATCCGGGCCAAGGGATTCTGCAGCATTAGCATCAAAGCAGATGTGCTCATTAGAAGCGCCATCACTCCCAAAATTCCATAGTGCTTACCAATTTCCATTATCAGCAGACCAGATATCCACAGGATAGCGGCGTGTAGCATGATACCACGACTTAATCTCTTCCAAAATTTGGGAAAACTTTCTTTCCTGTAGTTTGTTAGCTTTGGAATTATGAAGCCACCCACTATATCTAGTGGGAGCATAATGCAAATGTAAGCCAATACAATCAATGTCCACCACTGAATTTCCACGAACAGAGACGATGCTTCTGCTGGAAAAAGTTTTGATGGCCATTCATTGAACAGTCCCAAACATGCTATCAAAGTCCATAGAGCTAAATTGAATAATCCTAGCCAAGCTTTTGAAATTGTATATTGCATTTAAAAATCTATTGCTGAGAATCGTAGGATTTTTAATCCTACGATTTAACTTGTGAACAAAGATCAAGACTAAGTCGATAAATTAGTCTTAATCTTGAAGTGCTCGATTATGCTTTTGCAGCAGCAGCTTTTGCTGAAGCTGGTGCACTATCAAGCATAGTTTTCTCACGTGCAATGAAGTAGACCATCACTCCGTAGACACATTTGCTAACGATATCAGCAATGGTATACCCGACCTGTACACCTATTTCAGCTTCTGCAGTTCCACCTGCAAGATTGAAAATGTAGGCAACGGGGTAGAACAGCCATGAAATCATTAAGAGCATTCGGGTCTGCTCGATTAATTCCTTCACTTTACCGTCCTCTTCTGCAATTTCAGCTGCCAACTCTTTCCAAAGCACTCTGAGAATGTACACAAATGGTATCATCGCAAGTACAAAGAAAAGCGCCTGTGTTCCGGTGTTGTCTGACACCTCGCCTGGGTAGCCCAAAGCGATCATGAGTACAGAAGCAATAACCAATCTGGTTAAGACATCCTGCATTCTTTCACGAGTCAATGATAAAAGAACAATCAGTTCTACTAACAACAGTGGTACTGTCAACAACCAGTCCACGTAACGGTAGGCGTCGTTAAACGGTACTCCTGTTGCCACATACATTCCGCTCTCACTTATCGCGTATGCGTCGTCCCAACTTTGGAAAATTCGGAAGTAGTGATAGCCCGCGATGAGTACCACCAGACTCGAACAGACGATGGCCGGCTTGTATTTGACAGCGATGTTCTCTTTAGCAAGAACGAAAAATGCGAAAGTGCCGAACATTGCCGCAATTGTCAGAGACAACATATTATAGATCAGGGAAAACTGATCTGCACTCAACTCTGGCATGGATTCTCCTTTGATAGGAGTTAAAATCAAATAAGAAGGCAAGTAGCCTTCTCGCCTCATTAGAAAGTCGACGTAACCAATGGGTTCCTTTGGCTTGTCGACCTGCTCTCATCCGTAGATTAAGAACAAAGGGCCGAACGACAAAAAGCAGACCAATTTTGAAAAATTTATTTGAAAAAATAATTTAAGAAATAATTTTTAATTTTTATGATAAAAGTAAGTTTTTTTAATTGTTTAATGATAAATTTAGATTGAAAATTGATTTTCAATCTAAATTTTTCATTTTTCTACTTTGAACGGATTAGCAAAAAGTATTTGATTATTTAAATTCGCAAAATTATTTCTGTGATGTAAATAGTAATTTATAATTTCATGAGAAATTTTTAGTCGAACTCGCCTTATTTTTCTCACGTAAATTTAAATTTAATTTTTAAATAATATTATCAGCATTTTAATGATTACTTTGGCTAAGCACACTCATTGCAGAGTGTTGGTCCTTCATCCAATCTGCATACGGAGGATTCATGGAAATGAGTGCAAATGCTATTTATGATAATCCCTTTAAAGTATTGGGAGAGCGATATCTTTCTTTGCATCTGAGCCATACTAAACAAGTAGCAAGAGAATTTATTTCAGAAAAGAAATGTATGAATTCTTTAAACTGGGCAGCGCAAAGAATTGAAGATGTACCAGCAGAAATGAAGTCTTTCTTGCGGCAGAATGGAGTCCTACAAGACAGTGCTGATTATCATTTAATGACAGAAGGCAAACTCTTTAGAGCACAGCTAGCCCTAGCAGCGGCACACCTGCATCGCTTAGATGAGAAGACAGCGCTTCAGTTAGCGTGTGTAACGGAATTCATTCATAATGCATCGCTAGTCCATGACGATATTCAGGATCAAGACGAAACGCGAAGAAATCGCACAACAGTTTGGAAACGATATGGATCCAACAATGCGCTTCTTTTAGGAGATTTGCTCCTGAGCAAAGCTTACGAAATGCTCGGCATCCTAGGCATGCAGCACTACCGTGGTCCAAGATTGATCGGTCTGCTTGGTGAAAAGATCGCTATGCTGATTCAAGGACAGTCAGACGAGTTGGAGCACCAAAGCGATTTGACTCTTCCGCTACGAACTTACGAGCGCATCGCACTTTGCAAAACAGGTTCTCTGCTTTCCTTCCCGGTAGAGGCCACCCTAATCCTTTCGGGTGTCCAAGAAAGTGAATGTGGCTGTGTGAGTCAAATTTTTGGCCGATTTGGAGTTGCCTACCAGATTCATGACGATATCATTGATTTGTGCGCTTTGAACAAAGGTCGTGATCTCCCTGGTTCAGATCTGCGGGAAGGTAGAGTCAGTGCGGTAATTTTACAATTTTGGCAGCAATCTTCACCAAAAGTGAGGGAACAATTCGAAATTTTCTTCAAGGATGAAAATTGTCGTCATGATCCTCAGCAGTTGGCCTACTGGGTCAACGCACTAGTCAATACACAGGTTCTAGAAGCAAGCTTTCAATACCTTACAGAGACGCTTGCAAACTGCCGCCAAGAAGCCGCTGAACTACCAGATCCCCTCAGTTCATTCATGTTGCTGGTCATCTCTCAATTAGAAAAGCGCTTTCAGCCAGAACTGGAGCTGTTGGCATGACAACATCGCCCACAGCCCTGGTAATTGGCTCTGGTTTTGGAGGCCTGGCCGCATCCCTTCGTCTGCGAGCTAAGGGGTATGAGGTCACAATTGTTGAGCGTCAGCCAGATCTTGGTGGAAGAGCACGAGTCTTTCGCCGAAACGGCTTTGTCTATGATGCCGGACCAACCGTCGTAACAGCACCATTTCTACTTGACGAACTCTTTGCACTCTTCAACCGGAACTTAGAAGATTACTTGAAAATTGTTCCAGTAGAACCCTGGTACCGCTTCCGGTTTAATGATGGAGAGACCTTCGATTATGGAGGGACCATCGAGGGGACTCTGGATGAGATTGGAAGACTCTCTCCTGAAGATCGTGATGGATACTTGAATCTTGTCCAGGAGTCACGACAAATTTTCGATAAGGGTTTCAGTGAACTGGCTCACATTCCATTCCATCGATGGACAACGATGCTCCGTCAGGTTCCTGCGCTACTGAAACTGCGCAGTTATCGTTCGGTTTATCGGATGGTTTCAGCCCACCTGAAAGACGAACGCCTACGCCAAGCTTTCAGTATTCAGCCCCTCCTCGTAGGTGGAAATCCCTTCACCACAACCTCAATTTATTCGCTGATCCACTATCTTGAACGCAAATGGGGTGTGCACTTCGCGATGGGCGGTACAGGCGCCATTGTGGCAGGATTCGAGAAATTGCTGCGAGAAGAAGGTGTTCAAATTAAAACGAATGTTACTGTCACCAAGATCATTACCCAACAACGAAGGGTAACCGGAGTAGAACTTGATAACAGTGAGAAACCATTATCAGCAGATTTAGTAGTTTGTAATGCGGACCCTCCCTTTGTTTACCAACATCTGCTTGATTTTCCTCAGCGCAAGCGTTGGTCAAATTGGCGTCTTAGTCAGTTACGCTACTCAATGGGGCTCTTTGTTCTTTATTTTGGGACAACTCGTCAGTATCCAGAGGTTGCTCATCACACAATTACGATGGGGCCTCGCTACAAGGAGCTGTTGGCTGACATATTTGATAAGAAGCATCTTGCGGAAGACATGAGCCTGTACCTGCATCGTCCGACAGCAACGGATCCAACAATGGCTCCAGCTGATTGTGATACTTTTTATGTGCTCTCTCCCGTTCCAAATAACCTGAGTGGAATCAACTGGGTGGAAGTCGGACCACGTTATCGAGATGCCGTCGTCAAAGAGCTGGAGCGTACTCTTCTGCCTGGCTTGAGCGAATGCATCACAGAGGATTTTTTTGTAACTCCCGACTACTTTGAGCAAGAACTCCTGACCCGCCATGGTACTGGATTTTCGATCCAGCCACTGTTTACCCAATCTGCCAATTTCCGTTTTCACAACAAGTCAGAAGAAGTAGATGGCCTCTACTTTGTGGGAGCCGGAACTCACCCTGGGGTGGGAATGCCGGGAGTATTGAGTTCTGCGAAGGTTTTGGATCAATTGATCCCCTCCGTATCCAATAAAACGACTCCGCACAGGACCCTGAAAAATATATCGTCATCCTGCATGAAATCTGAGACACAAACTCATGCAGCGGTATTGGCTTATCATGGGAAAAGCTTTCACTGGGCTGGTCGGCTGTTACCCCAATCACAGTTTAATGACGCCTCCTTACTGTACGCCTTTTGCCGGCATGTAGATGATTTGGTAGACGAAGCAAGTGACTCCAGAGAAGCTAAAACTCGACTGGATCAACTGTGTCAGGACCTCTGGAGTGACAAGCCTAAACAGTCTTTGAACCAAGCGTTTCGCAAACTGATGGCAGATCAACAGTTGGAACAGTGTTGGGTAGAAGACTTGATTGAAGGGGTAGTTTCTGACTTGGGTGAAGTCTGCCTGCAAACAAAGGAAGAACTCCTTTGCTATGCCTACCGAGTTGCTGGAACAGTTGGTTTAATGATGGCTCAAGTGTTGGGCTGCCGCAACCCTCATGCATTGGCGTTTGCGACTGACCTAGGAATTGCCATGCAATTGACCAATATTGCTCGTGATGTCCATGAAGATGCCCAACGTGATCGCCTCTACTTACCTCAGCAATGGCTTGGAGAGAATTCAGTATCCGCGGTGCAGCTAGTTCAGGGAGATCAAGAAGCCCGTCAAGCAGTTGAAAAAGCCGTGGAGCGCTTGCTTGATCTTGCAGAGTTGTATTATCGCAGTGGGTACCAAGGCATGCGCTACTTGCCCATGCGGGTACGCTTGGGAATTCTCACAGCACGGGCGCTCTATCGTGCTATTGGGGATGAAATTTACCCTGAACCTAGGATTATTTGGGAGAGGCGAGCCCGTGTTTCTGTATCTCGTAAGTGCAGACTAACCATGACAAGTTTGTTTGAATTTCTTTTCGATCCCCAAACCTGGCCAGTAGGGAAACCTCAGCAACATGAACCACAATTACACCAGCACCTGAAATATATACGGGTTGGCTAAAGTGCAAGTTTGGGACGCAATCATACTAGGGGCTGGTTGTGCTGGACTAACTCTGGTGAATGAGCTGATTGGTCGTGGTGAGGGCCGGCTCAGTATTTTGTTGCTGGAAGAACGGAGCGAGTACACAAATGATCGTACTTGGTGCTTCTGGAATACGCTCAATCACCGTTTTGAAAATGCAGTTTCCTACCGATGGTCGGGCTGGAACGTTCATCATGCAGGAGAAGTTGTCCGCTGCCGAGGTGTTTACCAGTATCAGTATCTGCGAGCAGAGCACTTTTACAAGTTGGCTCTGGCACCAGTCTACGCATCTTCAAAAACAATCCTAAGACTGGGAGAGCAAGTTCGGACTGTTCAGGAGGAGGAAGATCTTGTCCGTATTCAAACCCATCAAGGGACTCATGTGGGTCGGTATGTCATCGATACACGACCGATGGATCACCAGAACAGGAGAGCAAGGTATCCGGATGTTCATTGGCTTCAGCATTTTATGGGCTGGAAAGTAAAAACAGAGCAAGCTTATTTTCAAACAAAGCAAGTCATTCTGATGGACTTTGAAGGAAGAAAAGATGCTACGGAAATTCTAGGAGTTAGTGACAACGAAACAGATAATGCTCTACCGGGCATCCCGTTCATCTATCTTCTGCCCTTCTCACCAACAGAAGCATTAGTTGAGAGTACTTGGTTTGGGCCAAAGGTGTTGCCGAAGAGCGTCTATCGAGAACAGTTACAAAGGTATCTGCAAGAAAAAGAGGTGGGGAACTACGAAATTGTCGAACAGGAGTATGGTGTGCTGCCAATGTCCACTCTACCAGCGACCACGCAGCCAACAAGAAGGATTAGACACCTTGGTTTGGCAGGTGGTGCAGCTCGTCCCAGTACTGGCTATGCGTTTTTGGCAATTCAGCGTCAGGCACAAAGGCTTGCGGATCAATTATTAAATGGGGACTGGGGCAACTTCCCAGATTATTACAGTACCCAATCTCGCTTATTGGACTCTACTTTTCTAAGAGTCCTTCAGCAAAATCCACAACGAGGTCCTGAATTATTTTGGCGGTTGTTTCGATATGCGAACTCTGATGCGCTCGTTCGCTTCCTCGCCGATACCGCATCACTGAAAGATCTGTGGGAAGTAACCACATGTTTACCCTCTGGAATCTTTCTCAAGCAAAGTCTTTTTCCAAACTTTTCGCAGAAAAAAGAAATGGAAACTACTCAGATTCAGGGTGTCTAGTCAGTGCCAAATATTCAACTGAGTGGGGGACAACAACGACTTTTTCTTTTACTTGGTGGACTGTTCTTGTTGGTAGGTATGAAGGAGTGGTTTGCTTGGCAAGAATGGCACTGGGGCTTTCTGTTTCTGCTGATTTCTCTGCTCGGCTTGCCGCACGGCGCTTTGGATCATCAAGTTGGCCGTACCTGGCTTGAACCAATGCAAGGGCGGATTTGGCCATTTAGTTTCGGATTGTTTTATCTGGGTCTGCTTGGGCTAGTTCTCGTCTGCTGGATCCAGTGGCCAGAACTGCTGCTCTCTCTTTTCCTTCTCCTGTCAGTTCTCCACTTTGGGCAAGAAGACACTGCGGCATTGGATCTGGGAGAAAGGCTCTACTGGACACATGTTGCGTTTCGGGGCCTTTTACCACTCTGCGCTCCAGCATTTTTTGCAACT
>PBZZ01000089.1 GCA_002730365.1 Deltaproteobacteria bacterium | reverse complement strand
GCTGCGGCGAGTGGTGCTTCCGCTCTTCCCCGTCAACTGTGACGTGGCGCCGTTCGTGGCCGCTTTCGCGAGTCACGGTGTGCCCAGCCGCCTTGTCAAGCACGGCGCGCAGCACTGAAGTCGTGACTGTATATCTTTCAGCATGGCCTGGCCTTCCCGCTCTTTCATCGATTTGAGGGCTTGTAAAGCAAGCTCAAGGCTTTCCCAGATTAACTTTTCTCCTAGTTCGGGAGGGATTTCCAGATCAACCAATTCGCCAAGTAAGTCTCGCTGACTGAGTAGGTCTTTCATTGAAATCTGAACCTCACGCCCAGTCAATTCCTCAAATTGGGAAAGTAAGCTGGCGTAGTGTCGCACAGCTGGTTCCTGCCAGTGTGGAAATCCCTGGGCATTCTGAGTCATAGATTCCAGACGTATGGTGCCATCGACCTTGCCTCGTTGGCATACCTTTTTCACTTTCTCCTTGACAGATGCCTCCAATGTCAGCAATCCATTGGGTAGCCGTAGTCGAACATCCAAGAACCGCTGATTGACAGATCGGATTTCAACTTGGCAGAGCCAGCCGTCCTGTTCGCATTGCGCGGTGCCATAGCCTGTCATCGAAACGGCCATCTATTCCTCCTGGATTTGTGCAAATTGTGACAAGAAAAACAAAACAAGCGATACGGACAATTGGTAGCCTTTACTTTCTTTCAGGAATCTAGCAAGCTCTTAATGACAGCCATGTTTGCCAATTTATCATCCTGACAAAAGCCATGTTCCAGCTTCTACGTAAGTGGCAACGTCGTTCTCAGGAACTGCCAGAAGACATTATTGATTACAAGCACCAGTGCGAGCAGTTGGTCAATAAGTACGAGACGCTACTGGATCAGATTTCTCAGTACATGCAAACTGAGGAACGCATCCTCGGCAAAGAGGAGACGGAGGTAGTAGCCCCTCCTCCCCAAGACACGGGCATCTTCGAACTGTTGACAATCAAAGGCGAGCTGCTGCGCATTACGGAAGAGTGCGATAAATTGATGAACAAAGGATTCCGTGAACCAACCATTGCGCCACTGCAAAAAGAAGCGATGGAACTGCTGATTAGCCAACTTCAAAATTTGCGGCAGTATTCCGATCAAATCGAAGAAGCACTTTTAGACTTCGAGGAAAAACTGATGGAGATGGAAGAATTGGCTTCCACCCGTGGTCTTCGCAACTGAATTGACCCCATTCTTTTTCACCAGCGCCAGCCACCATCTTGATAGACTGTGGTGGTGATGATCTCTTCGTTTGGAACATCCTGATTGAATGCCTGACGATCCCTCCGTTTCTGCGAAAGCTGGCTTCCCTGCTCAATCACATCAGCAATCACTTCTTCTCCCATCACCTCATTCCCGTCCTCATCTTCATAGCCTAATTCATCAATGCGCATCTGCTCTTTGGTGATGGACTCCAACTCATCGAAGAGCGTTCCCATTGCTAGATCGAAGTACCAATCTGGACTTGCAAAGAAACTCTCATCGCTGAGCATCGCCAAGAAGACAACACGATATGGATCAATCCCCTTTTGTTCCGCCACTGCTACACGTAAGTCAGCCCAGCGCTCGTCCTCAAGCAGATCTGTCTCTGGATCAGCAAAAGTTCCTAACCCTAAGTCGACAAAGGCGTAGATTTCAAAGTGAGCCTGATAAGAGACTTGTTGCTGAACCAATCGGTCATAGCTTTGCTGACCTTTTTCACTGAGTTGGTAGTACTGCTCAACATCAAGCTGAACAAGGTCCTGCTGTTCCAACTCCTTGAGATTAGATTCGATCGTTTTGTGATTCTGATCTAGAAAGGAAAAATGAATCTTGTCTTGCGAACTGGCAATGTGGTGGAGCAGTAACAAAATACTGAATTCTTGACGTTGTGAGTCTGTCAGGGACTTACGTTCGGTGCTCATAGGGGTATTTCAGAACGTGGTGGGTTTTCCTAGATGATCGCTGAGCAATCTTGCAAAGCAGTCATAGAATTCTTCTTGCTCAGCTTCTGCAAACCAGCGGTCATTGCCTGCTTGGTACTTAAAGTGCCAGCCTCGGGCATTGCCCGCCAACCAGATTTCATGAATAGCTCGTTGGGTGTTGAGCACAATGATTCCAGGACGTTCCTCGAAGGCAATTTGTAGCTTGTCGGGGGTGCGGTCGTAGTCAAGCAGATCTTCGTGCCGATCCAGTAATTGTTCGACTTGCCGGAAGACGTGTTCTGCGCGTTGTGAATACTCCTTGTTGTCCATTGTTTTCTCCCCAGTTGAGCAAATGAAACAGGTTAGAGCAGCGTCTTTGAGAGTCAATACAAAACCCCGTGGCTTTGTGGTTGCGTCTTGGTAGCAAACCTTGCAGACTGAATTGATTATTCTGACAACATTTTCGAGTGGAGGCTTCTATGCGGTCTGTCCGGAACCTAATGATGTGGTTCGTGTGCTTGCTGCCGATGGTGGGTACAGTTTTAGGTAGTGCTCTGGATTCGATGGATGAACGTTTTGAACAGCGAAGTTATCGGCGCTTTTTGTTGCCCAATGGGTTGAAGATTCTGTTGGTTTCAGATCCAACGGTGCGCAAAGCCGCAGCGTCTTTGACTGTGGGTGTTGGTGCGATGAGTGATCCGGAAATGCATCAAGGGTTGGCGCACTACCTTGAACACATGCTATTTCTGGGCACGGAAAAGTATCCAGAGGCTGGGGAATATCAACAGTTTGTCTCTAATCGAGGTGGCTACACGAACGCTTACACAGCTGGAGATCACACAAACTACCACTTTGAGATTGACCCAGAGCATCTGGATGGAGCGCTGGATCGATTTGCCCAGTTTTTCACAGCACCCTTGTTCAATACACAGTATTTGGAACGAGAGCGGCGCATTGTTGATTCTGAACACTCCAAGAATATTCCCAACGATTTTCGAAGACTCTTCGAAGTCCGCAAGCAGACCTATGTTCTTGGACATCCCCTGCAGAAATTCAGTACAGGTAATCTGCAAACCCTTGGATTCACCACACGCGATGATGTGATTGACTTCTACAGTCGCTACTATTCCAGCAATCGAATGACTCTGGCTGTCTCAGGTACGCAGTCACTCGATGAGCTACAGGAAATGGTGGTGCCTCGTTTCTACGAGATTGTTGACCGGAATCTTGATGAGATTACATTCCCTACAGAATATCTTGCTCCGAACCCCAGATTTCGCCTGCTGCAAGTGAAACCACTCAGTGAAATTCGTTCACTAACGCTCAGCTTCCCATTGCCCTCTACCCAGCAGTATTATTCGAGTCAACCACTGAATCTCTTGGGATTTCTAGTTGGGCACGAAGGAAAAGGTAGTTTGCTTTCCCTGTTGAAGTCTAAGAACTTGGCGACAGGGCTCTCAGCTGGTGCAGGATCGTCAACAAATTCTTATTCCTCTTTCGAGGTGACGGTCCAGTTAACTCCACGAGGAGTGGATCGGTATCGAGATGTAATCACTCACCTGTTTCAATACCTGCGGTTACTGCGTGAGGAAAGCCTACCTCGCTACATTTTTAACGAAGTGCAGCGGATGAACGAGATTAACTATCGATTCTCCGGACGCGTAGAAGGTACTAGACTCGTCAATACCCTCTCTGCATTGTTGCGCTTTGTTCCTCTGAGGGAAGTTGAACGCTCACCGTTCTTGCTGACTGAATTCCGCAAAGACTTGTTTGATAGCATGCTTTATCGCCTGACCCCAAATAATATGCTGGCAATTCTTGTGGATCAGGGTGTCACTGTTGACAGTACGGAGAGGTACTACGGCACCGAGTACTCCTATCGTCAGGATCGTGCCCGCTGGGTACAGGCATGGAAGACGGCCAGACGACATCCAAATCTTTCGCTTCCGGTGCCTAACGACTTTATTCCACAGGACATCGCCTTGAGAGAACCTGCAGCTCCCTTCACCTTCAACTACGAATCAACTGCTGGTTTGGCTGAGGAAAATTTGCCAGAAGGTGTGATGTCCTTACTCAGTCAAGAATCCAGTCGTCGTTGGCAATCCTGGTCGGAACTGGCTGCAGCCCTGCAATTGCCACAGGGGCAACAGAAGGCTTCACGAACCATAATCATGCGTCATGCTGTGGAAGAGCCACAGCGATTGGTGGATCTGCCTAAGGGACGGGTTTGGTTCCAGCCAGATTTCCGTTTTGAGCAACCGAAGGGTAGAGTCATGCTACGTATTCTGACTCCAGAGGTGTATGCTACCCCTCGTCATGCGGTGTTGACTCAACTCTACGTTGCTGCGATTGAAGAAGGGCTCAACGAGTTCAAGTATTCAGTTAGTTTGGCTGGTCTTGACTTCAACCTGCGTAACGACAAAGAAGGTGTGCAGATCAACTTTGATGGTTACTCAGATCGGTTATTGGAGTTGGTGGAGAAGGTTGCGGCCCAATTGCAGAAAATTCAGATCGACCAAAAAACTTTTGCCACTCTGCAGGATGCAAAGCTGAGAAGCTATCGTAACTTCACACTTCAGGAACCATATCAGCAGGCTTTCTATGAGCGAGGACTGTTGCTAGAAGGTTTCCGGCATTCGATCCGTCAATATGAGAAGATTGTTCCGGATGTTACACTGAAAGAACTGACTACCCATGCACGACAACTCTTTGCCAAGGCCTACGTAGAAGCCGTCGTCTATGGCAATCTTGAGGCTGATAAAGTGCAGCCGATCATGGAACGTATTGTTAGCGACTTGAGTAAGCAAGCCCTACCGCCAGAGGAGCGATTTCACGAACAGGTCCGTCAGATTCCTGCCGGTACGACCCTCACCTTCCAACAAGATGTGACGGTCAACAATTCAGCGCTAGTGCTAGAGTTACAGCAAGGCGATGATACTCCGGAAAACTGGGCAACTCTCCAGGTACTTTCCCAGTGGATTCAGCCACAATTCTACAATGAGTTGCGGACACGGCAACAAACAGGCTACATCGTGAGTTCTGGCTCGACGTTGACCGAAGAAACTCTGAGTCTGTTTTTCTTGATCCAGTCTGGTGATTTTGCTCCGGACGACCTCTCGGAGCGCGTACGAAGCTTTCTGCCAAAACTCTACGAAGATCTCCAGAATCTCAGTCAGCAGGAATTTAAAACAATCCGCCGCTCTGTCTTGCGAGCTAGTTTGGAGCGTCCTGATGAAATCGATGAGGCTACCGGTCGTTTGTTCCGGATTCTTTTCGAAGAAGATGGAGATTTTGATTTCAAGAGTGACAAACTTCGGTCCCTGGCGTCCTTGGAGCATCAGGACTTTCTGCAACGAGGACGTCAGATGTTGGAACCAACACAACAACGGCAGTTGGTACTTCAGATGGTTGGTGCAGGAATGAGCAGTCTAATGCCAGAAGAAGGAGTTGTGAGGGATGCAAGCGATATGGCTGAGCGTCTGCCATGTCCAGAGTTCTGCCGACCAAATTGAGATAGTATTTATGATTCGAAATACTCTGTTTCATAAAGTCTACCGACTTGCTTCAATTCCTCTAGTTTTGCTATGTGCTTCCTGTGTGAGTTCGAGCAAAACGTTCTTGCCAGACGGCAGCGAAGGCTACGTGGTGACCTGTGGTGGCAGTATGCTGAGTTGGGGAGACTGTGAGGCTAAAGCTGGCAGCCTTTGTGGGGCTGGTGGGTATGAGATTGTTTCGAAGAATGCCAACCAGCAAAACGTTGGCTCCTCAGAGCGTTCAATGATGATTGCCTGCAATAGCAGCAGAGAACCCACCACTACTGACAAATTGATTCAGAAAAGCCAGGAAATGTTGGACGAAGGTGTGGACAAAGGGAAGGAGTTGTTGGGTGAAGGAGAAGAACTGCTGGATGAAGGGGTTGAGAAGGTCAAAGAGTTGTTCTGAGTGAAGGATCGTTGAACGCTCCTAAAACAGACCGATTCAGGCCGAGCAAGGAAGAACTCAGCCTATTCCTAGAAAAAGAATTTCCACAAACAAAATGTCGAATTGTGGAGGTGGGCAATCAGACAGCTACGATTGCTCACGAGATTGGAGAGGCGGAGTTGCATCCTGGAGGAACGGTTTCTGGTCCGGTGCTGATGGAGGTAGCTGACGTCGCGATTTACGTAGCCATCCTTGGAGAGATTGGGATCGTACCATTAGCAGCGGCCACTGGCCTGACAATCAATTTCTTGTGCAAACCACCGGCTATTCAGCATATCATTGCTGTGTGTACGTTGCTCAAAGTTGGTCGGACCCTTGCTACTGGGGAGGTCCGACTCTACTCCTAAGGCCACAAGGAACCTGTTGCTCACGCAGTGGGTACCTACTCGATTCCACCAGTCCAGCGTTCCTAGAGGCTGACTTCTCTAGCGTAGGCTCTTCAGTGCCTTGGCCATCTTCTCAGGAACCTGTTGAATTTGCTTACGACTCACCATCAGGTTGGCGACAGCCCGTAGTGCTTCTGGTCCAAAGTCCAGCATCCCTACTCCCTCTTTTTCCAAGGCCTCTGAGAGGGCAGCGGCTGAAGTCCCTGGCGTCTGGAAAACGATTATGTTTGTTTGCACGCTGTCCAAATCAACCTCAATTCCTTCCACCTGGATCAGCCCTTCTGCCAGTAGGCGCGCGTTAGCGTGATCTTCTGCGAGTCGTTTCCGATGATTTTCTAGGGCATACAAAGCCCCAGCTGCAATGATGCCTGCCTGTCGCATTCCTCCTCCAAACATTTTCCTGAAGTGACGCGCTCGTTGGATGAAGGCTTTGCCACCTGCCAGAGCAGAACCGACTGGTGCTCCCAAGCCTTTGGAAAAGCAGACGCTGACGCTGTCGAAGTCAGATACCAGTTCTGCTTCCGGTTTGCCTAGCGCAACACTGGCGTTCCATAGTCGAGCACCGTCCAGGTGCAGGGCAAGGTCATGCTCTCGGCAAACGGCACCAATTTTACGAATTTCCTCTAGCGGATAGATTCGCCCACCTCCCCGGTTATGAGTGTTCTCAAGGCAGACTAGCCGTGTGATTGGATGGTGGACGTCCGGTTTGCGAAGTGATTTCACCAACTGATCAGCAGTGAAGACACCGTGGTCTCCAGGGATCAGACGGCAGGAAGAACCGGACAGCGCTGCTGGACCCCCACCTTCGTAGTAGTAAATATGGGCCTGAGCCTCCAAAATCACCTCATCCCCTGGTTGGGTGTGAGTGCGTAGTCCAACTTGGTTGGTCATCGTACCAGAAGGCATGAAGACTGCTGCTTCCTTTCCCAAGATAGCAGCTGTTTTCTCTTCCAGGTAAAGTACAGATGGATCTTCGTGATGAACATCGTCACCGACCTCGGCCTCAGCAATGGCTTTGCGCATTTCGGCGGTTGGTTGGGTAACAGTATCGCTTCGCAGGTCAATCCACATCAAATTCTCCTAAAGAGTGAAGGATAAGAAAAAGTCCAGCGTGCCGAGGTCTGCTTTGGATGTCAAATCCGAATGATCAGGCAGAATCCATTCGTGCATGGTGGCAAGCCACCAATTGGCCTGTTCGGATTTGCCGAAACTCTGGCCGCTGTTGGCGACACTCGCTGGTCACTTGCGGACAACGTTCGGCAAAAACGCAGCCAACATGTTGCTTGGTGGGACTTGGCACATCTCCGGCCAGTACTCGATCTGCCAGAGGGCGTCGAGTTTTGGGATCCCCAGAGGAAATCGCACGAAGAAGAGCTTGTGTGTAGGGATGGGCAGGGGTTTGGAAGAGTTCCTTACGGTTGGCGATCTCGACGATGCGGCCCAGGTACATCACGGCAACTCGATCTGCCAGATGCTGAATCACTGCCAAATCGTGACTAATGAACAGATAGCTCAACCCTTGTTGTTGTTGTAGCTCAAGCAGCAGATTGAGGATTTGTGCCTGAATCGAGACGTCTAGGGAGGAGACTGCTTCGTCACAGAGTACGATTTCAGGGCGTAGAGCTAGTGCTCGGGCAATACTGATCCGCTGGCGCTGACCGCCAGAAAATTCATGGGGAAAGCGCTTGAGATGCTCGGAACGCAAGCCGACCTGTTCGAGTAGCTTCGTTGCAAAATCTTGTGTCTCTGATGCACGGATGTGCCCGTGGTAGCGAGCTGCGCTGCTAATGATCTCTTCAATCGTCAGTCTTGGATTGAGAGAAGCGTGGGGATTTTGAAAAATCAACTGCATCCGCAGTCTTTGTTTCCGAAGCTCTGCAGAACTCAGCACACCAAGTTCGGCATCTTTCAGCCAGACTCTTCCTCCGGTAGGAGGATGTAGGTAGAGCAAGCTGCGTACAAGTGTAGACTTTCCGCAACCGGACTCTCCTACTAGCCCCAAGGTCTCACCCGCATTCAACACAAAGCTGACTCCGTCTACTGCCCGGACAAAGCCTACTGTCCTACCTAGCAGGCCTTGGCGAATAGGGAAGTAAGTCTGTAGGTCCTGCACTCGGAGGATAGAAGTGTTGGAAGAGGAGGAACTTGTCATCTCAGGTATCCTGAGGAAATTCGTACCAGCGGTAACAACGGCTTCGATGTGAGAAGCCCAATAATTCAGGTGTCTTGACGGAACAATCGTGTCCTGGCCAGGGACAACGATCAAGGAAGCGGCAGCCCTCGGATAACTCCTGTAGGGAAGGAACATTTCCCGGAATGTGATAGAGTCGTTCTCGCTGGCCTGAGATCTCCTTTAGACTGGGTCTTGATTTGAGTAGCCCACGGGTATAGGGATGCCGTGGACGTTCGAAAATTGCTCGAACTGAGGTTTCTTCAATGATGTCTCCGGCATACATGATTGAGACCCGATCAGCCATTTCGGCGATCACCCGAAGATCGTGGCTTATGAAGAGCAGAGCCATTCCATGCTGCTTTTGTAGTTGGCGCAACAAGTGAAGAATCTGGACCTGAATCGTGACATCCAGTGCGGTTGTTGGTTCATCAGCAATCAGCAACGCTGGCTCACAGGCCAAAGCCATGGCAATCATAACACGTTGACACATGCCTCCGCTCAACTCATGCGGATAGCGTGACCATTGACGCTCAGGATCTGGTAGCCCGACTTCGGAGAGTAGTAACAGACCTTGATCACGAGCTTGCGGGGCAGAAGACCCTTTGTGACGTCGCAGGGGCTCAGAAATTTGCTTGCCGATTGTCAACACAGGATTCAAAGCAGAGCCAGGATCCTGAAAAATCATTGAAATCTGGTTGCCTCGTAGTTCCCTGCGTTTTCGTTCGGAGATTTTTAATAGATCTTCTCCGTCAAAGCGAATTTTTCCCCCTGTAATCTTTCCAGGTGAGCTGATTAGTCCCATGATTGCCAAGGCTGTTAGAGACTTTCCACAACCAGACTCTCCAACCAACCCGAGGGTTTTCCCCCGCTCCAGTTGTAGATCCAAGCCATGGATGGCGGTCGCTTTCCCAGTGCGCAGAAAGAATTCAACTTTCAGATTTTCTAATTGCAGCAAGGGTTCTTTTCTCATTTAGTCCTGTAACTTGGGATCAAAGGCATCGCGCAGACCATCTCCTACAAAGTTGAAGGCTAGAACGGTCAGGGTCATTGCGGTAGCTGGCGCTAAAATCAGGTGAGGGTAGGAACGGATGCCTTCCAGTCCTTCAGAAATCATCGCACCCCAACTTGGAACAGGTGGGTTGACTCCGAGTCCGATGAAACTTAGTATTGATTCGAAGATGATGTAATCCGGAATCGCCACAGACTCAGCGACGATACAGGTTCCCAGCAAATTGGGAAACAAACGACGAAAGAGAATAGTTGGTATACCAAAGCCCTGCACAAGATCAGCTTCGATAAATTCACGACGTCGCAGTGAGAGGGTCTCTGCCCGGGCAATCCGAGCCAGCCGTACCCAAGAAGTCAGCCCAATTCCGATAAAAATAGAAAGCAGACCGCCTAGTTGACTATCCCATTCATAGAAAATGGCCTTGAATCCTGTGAACTCCTCTGGATTCCCTGCGCGAAAATAGACCATGATTAGGATCACAAACAGCAGAGTTGGAACTGCATTGAGAATATCAACAAATCGCATCATCCACTCGTCCAGCTTGCCTCCATAGTAGCCGGCTACCAAACCGTAGCTGACACCAATAAGAAAACTTGCTAGAGCTGCACAGATCGCTACGGTGAGCGAGATGCGAGTGCCGTAGAGAATTCGACTCCAGATATCACGGCCAAGAAAATCTGTACCTAGCAGGAAGCCCTCTTCTCCAGGCTTTAGGTAGGTGGCAAGAAAGTCTTCTTCAGCGAAGTGCTGAGGGGCGAGCCAATCAACGAAGATGGTAACTAGAAAAAGAATCAGTAGGAACAAAAAACTGCTCAATGCCAATCGGTTTCTGGCAAAGCGGCGGAAAGCAAGTCGATTGAGACTTTTAGCCGGTGAGGCAGAAATTTCAATCATCGAAGGTTACTGGGAAGATGGTCATTCTAATCGAATCCGTGGATCTGCCCAGGCGTAGAGAATGTCTACTAGCGTGTTCATCAGGATGATCAGAAAACCATAAAGCAGGTAGATCCCCATGACCACAGGATAGTCACGGTTACTGATGCTGGTGACGAAGTAGCTTCCCAAACCAGGGATAGCAAAGATCTCTTCCACCACCAGAGTACCCGTGAGCAGAGCAGCCAAAATGGGTCCCATGATGGTGAGTACAGGGAGTAATGCGTTACGCAGTGCATGCTGACCAAGGACAGAAACTTCTGAAAGTCCCTTGGCTCGAGCGGTGCGGATGAAGTCCTCTTGAATGATTTGGAGCATGCTGGAGCGAGTCAGCCGAGAAATCACTGCTGCAATGCCCAGTCCCAAAGCGAGTGTTGGTAGTACCTTGGAATCCCAGGTTGTCCAGCGAGCAATGGGTAACCATTTGAGAAAGAGTCCAAAGAAGAGGATCAGCATTGGGGCTAGCGCCAAGTTAGGGATGCTAGTACCTAGGACAGCCAGCAAGGTGGCTATATAATCTGGTAGTCTGTTGTGGTAGGCAGCTGCAAGAACTCCTAGTGGCAGCCCAAGCAAGAGCCCAAAGAGTATGGCATAGCAGCCAAGTTCCAGTGAGATCGGTAGACGCTGAGCAATCAGATCGACAACAGGCAAATCACGTTGGGAGTAGCTGACACCTAAATCTCCCTGCAGTGCATTACCAACGTAGCGCACAAACTGCTCCCAGAGTGGCCGATCCAAGCCATAATAGGCTTCGATATTGCGCATGATCTCAGGTGGTAGGCTTTTTTCTGTGTCGAAAGGCCCCCCGGGAAGTGCCTTCAGTAGTAGAAAGACGAGGGCAGCGATCACGAGCAACGACAGGGCACCGCTACCTAATCGCCGCACCAGGAAGTTCAGCATTGGCTTGGAATCATGGACGTCCCGTTAAGCGCCAGTAGCGGATCTGCTGTCCGCCCAACGCCATGTGGTACCAGTCTTTCAGCCGGGGATTGACCAGGTACTTGGAAGTATAGAAGTAGAGCGGAATGATTGCAGCCTCTTCTTCGTTGAGGATCTGCTCGGCTCGACGATAGAGTTGGATACGTTCATCCGAATCTGTCGAACCCATGGCTTTCTCAGTTAACTGGGCATACTCGCTGTTTTGCCAACGAATACGATTGGTGGACTTGGTTGGGTGAAAGACTTCCATCAGCCAGTTATTCGCATCAGGATAGTCAGCACACCAGCCAAAGCGGAACAAATGTGGAGCATCCGGTTGAGTAGTTGACTTCAGGTAGACCTTCCATTCCTGGTTTTCAATTCTAATGTTAATTCCAAGGTTGCGTCTGAGCATGGCTTGCACTGCCTGAGCGATCTTGGCGTGATTTTCAGAGGTGTTGTGCATGTAGGTGATGGTGGGGAATCCTTCACCACCTGGATAACCAGCTTCTGCAAGCCAACGACGGGCCTGCTCTGGATCATAGCCAATCCCGACACCTTCCTTCGGATCTACGGAACCGAAGATTGGTGGTCGAGTGAAAGTCGTGGCTGGTTCTTCTCCTCCCTTGGTGATTCGTTCCACCAAAGTCTTACGGTCTATGGCTGCAGAAAGCGCCTTGCGAACCAGTGGATTATTGGTAGGTTCCCGTTCGTTGTTCACCCCCAGGTAGTAGGTGCAGAGATCTGGTTGAGCAGAATATCGGTCTGAATACTCTCTGCGCACGCGGTCGATCTCTGCGACAGGAATCGATAGGAAGGTTCCCCCGACGATGTCGAGTTCTCCATTTTCAAACATTGCCAGACCGGTGGAGGATTCAGGAATGATATAGTAATTCACCTCCTCAATCTGAGCAGGCTGCTGGGTGACCGAATCCTTGTAATCAGGATTGCGCTTGAGGATCAACTGATTGCCTTTTTCCCAGGTGGCAAGCCGGTAGGAGCCGTTTGTCAGGATGTGCTCAGGCTCCGTCCAGGCAGTGCCAAAGGCTTCAATGGAGCGTCTAGGCAGTGGTCGATAAGTCCAGAGGCCTGCCATCGCTGGGAAAAATCCAGCGGGTTGTGTAAGCCGAAATTCGACCGTGTGGTCATCCACTGCACGGACTCCGAGGCTGTTGAAATCCTTGCTTTCCCCCTTATTGATTGCTTCGGCTCCTTCCAGAATGTAGAGAACGTAAGCGTAGGGTGAGGCCGTCTCCGGGTTGATGTTACGGCGAATCGCATACTCAATGTCATGGGCTGTGACTGGAACTCCATCACTCCAGAAGACATCCTTGCGCATTTCGAAGGTATAGGTGCGGCTGTCCGCACTGGCCGACCATTTTGTGGCCAACTCCGGAATCACCTCATAGGTCTTTGGATCATAGTCGGTCAGGCCGAGAAAGATTTGTTCAATGACCTCAATGGAAGAAGAATCCTGGGCCAACCCGGGGTCCAGAGTTGGGATAGCACTCATTTGAGGCAAACGCAGAGTTTTTGTGATGTCCTGGGCGATGATAGCAGGAGTGGAGAGCAGCAATAGCCCACCAAGCAGGCAAATGGTTCGATGAACAGCAGTAAGTAGCATGGTAACCTCTACTTAAATCATGATGATGATAAGGAACGGAGTCACAAAGTTACCTATCACGGCTCTGGAAAACAAGTCTGATGACACAAGGAGGAAGGTACAGTCACACAGGTGAGAAACAGCTAAGAAGCCAAGGCCTATACCTTCTGCCGCTGGGACATTTCCTTACGTAGGGAAAGATTGCCCTGATAAGGTAATGGAATCTGCCGGATTTCGAATCGTCGATCAGGATGTACGATCACGATGTGATCATTCTACACCTGAGTCCAAATTTCCTCGTTTTAAGTCAGGGGCTCCGAGGTAACAACAAGGGCGGTTTAGCCATAATTTTGGTTGAGTAAGAAATTGCAAAAACAAGTTTTTTGAAAAAAATTATATCAAAACAAAAATCATCGTTTCTGAGGGCTAAACGATATCCAGAACCCTTCAAAAGCTTTGAAGAAACTTGGATTCTGCAAGAAAAATCCTTTTTCAGTTCAATCAGAAATAGAGTGCCTATTTGACTTTGCCAAAGCCCCATCGCAAGGTGACATAGTCTTCAAATTAATCTCTATCAAAATGAATATTTAATTTTTTGTCGAACTCACGATCAGTAACTCTTCGTGTCTTTGTTGCCCATCAAGATCGAGCAGACCAGTCAAATTCTCGAGGCTTTGTCCGAGGATCATCATCTCCATCTCTTTGCTCGTCATTATTGCCAGAACTTATCCCAGGTCCTTTGGCAGCGCTTCAGCGTTCGTGAGTAGTGTGTATTTCTACAAGAGCGTTATCAGAACTTTTTGGTGGCTACGAAGCAGGAAGGGCTGATTCTAGTTGGGAAGGGAGAGGAGAGAGCCACAGGTTGAATGGTGGTCGAAGTGCTCAAGCCCGACATGCAGTATCAATTACTGACCCTGCTAGAACTACTAAGCGATTCGGACTTAAGGATCAAGCTGACCATTCACCCATTCTTACACCTTCGCCATCAGGAGGGAGCGTGACAAATTCTTGCAGATGATCAGCAGTGCGAGAAGCTCTTCGACATGATTTGTCTGAAAATAGAAGACACCGCAGTCCAGATGGGCATCAGGTCAGAGTTTATTCAAGTCGCCTCGGAAAAGTCTGATAACACTATTCCAGCAGTAGTAAAGATGATCGACGATTGTGGAAACTTTAAGCTGATATCAGCTCAATGCGATAAATTTGAGGTGAGGGTAAAGATGAACCGACAAATGTCTATCAGACAGGAAAATTTACTATTAAAATTTTCTGCAGAAAAATGCTGTACTTATCAAGTAGAAAAATTAGTTTAATCTGATGTAAATACAAAAAATTTGTTCAATCTGAATTCAAATTGAACATGCGCATACCTCAATCAAGTTGATAGATAAAAAAATTATAAATTTAAATATCTATTAAATAATATTTTTTTAATTATTTTTATACTAGCAGTCTC
>PBZZ01000088.1 GCA_002730365.1 Deltaproteobacteria bacterium | reverse complement strand
TTTTGGTAGCAAAAAAGTCGTAAATGTGGGCAACAAAACACAGGTAGGATCAATAATTAGCAAACAATAGATCAGACTAAGAGTCTGAAATAGTTACTGTTATTGATTGTAAAATGTTGGAAAATTTGGTCTTGGAGGGACTTTTAATCAGGTAGTCCAGGGTTCAAGTCTCTGTTAACTCATCAACAATATCAATTATTTAGATAAAACATCGTCTCCTCTCAGAATTCAAAAAACGTAGCAGCAGCGTATTTTTCGTCAAAGCATCTTCTGCAGATTTCCTCCTCGCCCCACTGATTCATTCGTAGATAAATTTCCAAAAACGATCTTCCCAGCCCCAGACTGCGCCAATCCCAAAATCAAAATCCAATCGTCTGCGCACAATACCCAGAAAATACATCTCACAAACATCGTTATTCTTGACAGCCAAACTACTCAAGCCAACACAAACTATTTCAAAATAATTTTTTATTTTGCAGACATTTTTCAAAACAAGTCGAGTGGTGATTTGAACAATGCTAATTTTCTTTCAGATTTATTATCTCAAGAAAACAGCAACAATAATCAGCTCTAGTTTATTGAAATATGAGGTCTTGCAGAAGATTTTGTTTCTCATTTGAATACCAAATTTTATTAAATAATCTTTCAATGTTGATTGATCTGTGATTTGAAGAGTCTTGTCGTTAAACTAAAATTCAATAGACTTAGGTTCATTTACTAAAAGTTAGGATTCTACATGTTTTATAATAAGAAAATGTATTTAGATGGAAAATTATCTGAAGGTTCAGATCATATTGAAGTTTTTAATCCAGCGACAGAAGAAATGACGGGGAAAGTAGCAGGAGCAAGTATACTAGAAGCTGAAAAGTCACTCGAGTCAGCTAAAAGAAGTTTAACCACCTGGCCAAGGACGTCGATATCAGAAAGACAGCATTGGATGCATTGCTTGAGAAAAGAAATTATTGCTAACGAACAATCGCTTAGAGAGTGCATCCATTTCGAAATTGGAAAACCATGGCAACAAACTAAAGAAGATTTTGAAAGTTTGAAGAATTCTCTTGAATTTTATTCTCAAGAAATTGCTAGATTCAACAATTATAGCATTCCTGACCGAACTGGCAGCCACTCTCACCTAATAACTTATGAACCTGTTGGAGTTGTGGTCGCGTTTATTTCTTGGAATTTTCCACTTTTAAATTTAGCGTTCAAGCTAGGCCCTGCGCTAGCGTCTGGTTGCCCAATCATAATAAGACCATCAGAATTATCACCTATATCAGCATACGCAGTGGGTGAAATCTGTTCGAAAATAGGCCTGCCACCTGGTGTTGTTCAGATTTTTAGTTCCAACAGCTACGATGTTGCTGACTATCTTTCATCTTCAAAAATTCCTTCTTTAATCACACTGATTGGTTCATCGACTACTGCAAAGCATGTGATGCAAAAGGGGGCAACATCCATAAAGCGTTATTCGATGGAACTGGGTGGGAATGCACCTGCTTTAGTACTTTATGATGCAGACTTGGCACTTGCAGCAAACATAATCACTGCACTCAAATTCAGCAATGCTGGGCAAATATGTGTAGCACCAAATCGCATTTTCGTGGATTCAAAAGTTTATGAAGATTTCAAAACCCATATTGTTGCACTTGCTGAAACAACTGAAGTAGGGTTTGACAAAAATTTAGATATACATACTGGTCCAGTCATTAATCAGAAATCATGGATTCGTCTGAAAAAATTGGTTGATGATGCTGTACTGAAAGGTGCGCAATTACTACTGGGTGGAGATCGACCCTCTAATCAAGTAAAAGGCCATTTTTTCTCACCAACAATCTTGAGTGGTGTTACTGATCAAATGAAAATTTATCATGAAGAAATATTTGGACCGATTATTTCACTCATTAGTTTTAATGATGAAAAAGATTTAACTGAAAGGTCTAATTTAAATAATGATGGAGGGTTAGTGGCTTATATTTTTACTAATAATGAAAAAAAAGCTGAATTAATTGGACGAGAGTTACATTTCGGTGAGATTCAAATAAACGGTGTAAAATACGATATCGATTTACCACATGGTGGCATAGGCCAATCTGGTTTTGGACACGATTGTTCAAAGCTTGCGCTTAATGATTACCATATCGTGAAAAGAATAAGTAAAGCTAACAAATATGTTTCTTGAAAGCTTTGGTATCAGCGAATAATTATGCTTTCATGTATTTGATGATTCTCAAAAATCAACGCAAATCATGAAAGCTATGTAGCTACCAATAAAATAGGACTGTAGTTCTAAACTGAAAAGAACTGCGGTTTCCTGCACACTTCCTCAAATCCTTGCTACCATCCTCTCGACTTCACTACTTCTTTGATCTGCTTATCGACTTCTGGTCTATTCCCAAGTTCAGCATTCGGCTCAATTCTCCAGCGACCGCCAACTTTGTATGAGGGTAGATAACCAGTTCGACACCAGCGGATGACCGTTTTTTCTGGAACTTCATATTCGTAAGCTAGTTCTTGTGGGGTTCGGTAAGATTTCATTGGCTTTCTTGATTTGAGAGTGCAATCCAGACTTCGGCTAAATCCTTGACTATCTCCATCTCTACATTGATAAGTTTGATTGGCCAGAGCAATCCTGCTGCTTGAGGGCCGGATCTTTTTCGCATCGTAGTGTATAAAAAATCTATCGGTAGGCTTGGACACCACGGCTGGTGCCATCAAGGATATAATATTGAAGACTACCTCTCACGAAACACCAACAACTACGTGGATGAGCAGGAAGTTGTTGGCGAGCATCGTATTTTCATAGGTCAGTACTATGGCATCTCTGCCGCTTTTAAACTGGAAGAACCAATCATTGCTCCAGATATTTCGTGACCTGGTTTTCTTGAGTAACAATGACTGATGCCTTCACACAGCGGCGGGGTGGGATTCTACTCCATCCAACCGCTCTCCCCGGCCCACATGGAATTGGGGATCTGGGTCCAATGGCTTATCGATTTGTCGATCTGCTTGAAGCAACCGGCCTGACGATCTGGCAGGTCCTACCACTTGGGCCTACCTCCTTTGGCTACTCCCCTTACCAATCTCCCTCTGCATTTGCAGGCAATCCACTGTTGATTAGTCTGGAGTTGCTACAGGAAGAGGGCTATTGGAAGGCCCCAGAATTCCTGCCAGATTTCTCCATTGATCAAGTTGACTTTCCCCAAGTTGCCTCCTGGAAACAGTCCCAACTACGTCAAGCCTTCCAAAACTTTCAGCAACAAGCTTCTGCAGAAGATCGAAACGCCCTTGCAGATTATTGTTTACAGGAAGTCAATTGGCTGGATGATTTCGCACTCTTCATGGCAATCAAGGAACATTGTGGGGGAACATCCTGGGATCAATGGCCCACTCCTTTCACACAAAGAGAACCCCAAGCACTGACCCAGTTTCGAGTTGAACACACAGCCACAATCACCGAAGTACGATGGCAACAATTCATCTTTGACCGCCAGTGGCAGCGTCTACGAGATTATGCCACTCAGCGGAAGGTCGAATTCTTCGGAGATATCCCAATTTTTGTGGCCTACGACAGCGCTGAGGTTTGGGCTCATCGACAATGGTTTCAACTGGAGGGGGATGGACAACCTTCCCACGTAGCCGGTGTGCCGCCTGACTATTTCAGCGAGACAGGCCAGCGCTGGGGCAATCCTCTTTATGATTGGCAAGCTCTTGCAGCAGAAGACTATTTATTCTGGAGGCAAAGACTCTCTGCGTTGCTGCGCTGGGTGCAATGGGTAAGGATTGATCACTTCCGAGGATTTGAGTCTTTCTGGTCTATTCCTGCTAGTGAACCCACGGCCGTGGTTGGCGAATGGCAAGCTGGACCAGGTTTGGAGTTATTCAAATCTCTGAAAACTGCGCTGGGTGAGTTACCGATTGTAGCCGAGGATTTGGGTCTCATCACCCCAGAGGTGCATGCCTTGAGACGTGACTGTGGCTTTCCAGGAATGAAGGTGCTGCAATTCGCTTTCTACAATGATCCCCAGCATCCCTTCCTACCTCACAGCTATAGCCCTCGAGCAGTCGCTTATACAGGTACTCACGACAACAACACCACTCGTGGATGGTGGCAGGAATTGAGCGCTGCTCAGCAGCTGCAGGTTCGAGATTACCTTCAGCAACCCGTGGACGAAGGCACTGTCAGTCCTGGCCTGATGAGGCTGGTCTGGTCTTCTTCGGCAGTCTGGGCGATCGCTCCATTGCAGGATTGGCTCAACTTGGACGCAAGCTGCCGTTTCAATATTCCGGGTACTGTAGCAGGAAACTGGCAGTGGCGCTGCCGCCAGGAATCTTTGGAATCCCTAGATCTGACTTCCCTCCGCCATTGGACACAGATCTATGGCCGAGCACCTGGGTGAGATGCGTCTCCCCACATGGCGTTCTAAACGCTGGTAGGACACACCCTACACATCTGGTTGGGAAAACACTCCTGCTGTCTGATCCAGGCAAAGCAAATCCTCAGTTGGCACCAACAGATGGAGCCCATCCAGCCTGAAACAGTTGTTGAACTTCTCAAAAGCCAGCAATACAAACACTGTCGATTACTATTAGAGCTCCCTTGGATTTGGCTGGAAGCAGCAGAGACAATTCCTGTCCGTACTGAAGAATGGCCTTTCTACCTGCGTCATCATCTTCAGCTGCCTGAATTACCTGGACCACAACAACCTGTCGGTTGGCAACATCTCAAAGGTTCACCCCCAAAAACTCTCCTGGCCCAACTCAGTCCACAGGCTTGCGGGTTACAACGCTTGCTCTCACAAGGACGATCACGCCCGCTACAGGTCCTGCCAGCACTACTACCATGGTTTCAGACCCTATCCACCGAAGGAAAATGACTTCTCAAAGGCTTGGAGCAGACTACGGTCCTTCGTTGGAATGCTGGAAGCCTACAACAACTTTGGTTGCTACCCCAGTGGGAACGTCAAACCGAGGAACTCTGGCGGGAAAATCTGCTTGATCAGGTTCTCTGGCAGGAACAACGCCTGGTCGATGACCACGGAGAACTGAACCGTTCCCTGCTTCAACAAATTCTACAAACACCACATCCAGAAAAGAGTTTTCAGTGGTATCGTCCGCGAACCTCACTCAAACGTATCCTTCGTTGGGTGGTCGTCTTGTTCGTGCTGCTTGGTATGGCAGGGAGGGCTTTCACCATTCATCACTGGGAATCACGACGAGATCAACTGCGCCAGGAGCTGCAACAACTGGAAGTCCGCCTGGAACAACACTGTAAGGAGAATCCTCCGGTTAATTTACAACGCGAGCAAGCTCGTAAAGCCTGGGAAGCTGAAATTGCAGCTCGCCCTCGTGTGAACATTGATTACCTGGACGCGATCTCAAACGCCTTGGGAAAATCCTGGCTAGTGTAGATGCAGCTTACCCCACTGGCACTAACCTGATCCTGTTACTGATGGATCCAATTCACATTGCTAGCATTCTACAGCAGTTTGAAAAACTCCCCTTTGTCAACACGGTGGAGTTCAATCTGCAACGTTCCATTGAGTTTAAAGGGCAAACAGTCCAACAATTGCACGTGCAGTTTCAATGGGTCAGCAAATTGCCCTAAACATAACAATTTCTGGTTGTTGTAGTGGCAGTGCTGACGAGTCGGGTATGCCTCCCTTCAGTACGTCAATACTTTTATCGTAACTGAATCGGACAGCCCAACACGCTTCATGGATGAATATTCTTCAGATCGGGAGTCTCCCTATGCGCAAGGAAAAAGCTCCTTCCCAAGAGCTGGATTGGGAAAGTACTGAGTGGGTGCAGTTACGTAGCTTGTTTCTGGATGAATCAACCCGAGAGCGGATCATTGCGTGCCTGATACAGTGCGATCAGGAGGTGCCCCTGAGCTCAGTTCCCATTTTAAGACCGCTATTGATGAATCAGGAAGTTGCGCTGGGAGTGCCGCTGCAGCAGAAATCCACGGTGACACGCAGAGAGGAAGGCCGGCGTCGACGTCAATCACTACTGCGTAGAGGCTGAACGTCGACTCAAGAAGGAAGTTACTTCATTTTACCAAACATGCCGATGTTGCTGACTGGAGGAATGACCGGTTTGTCTTCCTCTTCAGCTGAAGCCTCTGGGGCGGTCGTGGTCTCAGGTAGCTTTTTCTGAGCGTCCGGCAGGGCCCGTTGCTTAAGAGCCATCAACTCGTCATCCATATCTGGAGATTCGTGCTCCAACTCCTTGAATTTTTTGTCCAGACTTTCGCGACCATCTTCCAGACTCAACTCCTGATACGCCTCCGCCCGTGCTGACATCTGCTCGATCTTTTCTTCCGCCCGGTCAATCGCCTCCATCGCGCTGACGTTGTCTCCAAGCCCCTCAATCGTTTGGTAGATCTGCTCCTGGGCTTCTGCCTGCTTCTGCTTGGCAACGAGCAGACTCTTCTTGCGTTTGATCTCTTCGATCTTGTCTTCCAGTTGCTGATAACCATCCCGGAGTAGATCGGAGTTTCGAGCATGTGAAGCAAGCTGCTGCCGGAACTCTTCGGAACGACGAGCGTGCTCTTTCTTGCGCATCAGGGCGTCTTTCGCCAAATCATCCTTACCCTTCTGCACCGCCAACACCGCCTTGTCTTCCCACTTCTGCGCCTCAGCTTCTTCCTGCTCAGTCTGACGCTCAAAGCGTTTTTGCAGGGCCAGCGCTTCCGTCATGCGTTGCTTGGCTTCTCTCTTTTGGGTTTCCAGGTCGCTGATCATCTGCGTCAGCATCAACTCCGGATCTTCAGCTTGGTCCAGTGCGGCGTTAGCGTTGGCGCGCAGGACATTGACGAAACGATTGAAAATACCCATAACTACTTTCTCAGAACAATTGTTTGCGTTTATTGGAAGGCAAGATGTTGAGTGCCTCCCGATACTTGGCAACCGTACGGCGTGCAACCTTGATGGAACTGCGTTTCTGCAGAATATCCGCAATCTGCAGATCTGTATAGGGGGAACGCACGTCTTCGTTCTGAACCATCTGCTGGATCATGTCCTTGATCCGCTTGGAAGAGACGGCTTCGCCCTGCTCCTGATCAATGCCGCTGGTGAAAAAATATTTCAGTTCAAAGATACCCTGTGGCGTGTGCACGTACTTATTAGTCGTGATACGACTCACCGTCGATTCATGCACATCGATGTCTTCAGCTACATCCTTGAGCACCAGCGGTTTGAGGTAGTGGATGCCTTTTTCGAAGAAACTTCGCTGGAAGCGCAGAATACTCTTGGTCACCTTGTAAATCGTCTTCTGCCGCTGCTCGATGCTCTTCATCAGCCACTGTCCCGCTTTGATTTTCTCTTGGATGTACTCCTTCGTCAAGTTGCCGTCTTCCTCCATGTTGTCCACCAGCTCCCGGTAGTAGTTGCTGATGCGCAACCGCGGCATACCGTGAGCGTTTAGGGCTACCTTGTATTCTTTGTTGACCGTGTAGATGAAGACATCGGGAATGATGTAGTGGTGGGAAGGGGGAGGAGTGAAAGAGCGTCCGGGCTTGGGTTCCAGTGCCATGATTTCGCGATAGGCCTCCAACACTCGCTCCAGGTCCTGCTTTTGACGACGTGCAATCCTTTTCAGGTCCTTGCACTCCAGCAACTCCATATCCTGCTCAACGATTCGATAGCACAGCTCATCACTCCGGCCCAACAAACGCAGTTGGATTAGCAGACACTCCTGCAGACTGCGGGCTCCCACTCCATTCGGATCAAAGGTCTGAATCTGAAAAAGCACCTCTTCCACAAAGGCAGCGGCCCTGCGTGAAACCTGTACCTTGTTTTCCAGATCTTCCTCTAGCTCTTCTTCCTCAAAAACTGGCGGTGGAGGTAAGTTCTTTCCTCGGCGAGACTTTCGTTTACCGTCACCCATTGCCGCTTTTTCCTGCTGATAACGCAGGTCCATCCAATAATCGTCCATCTCACGCTCGACCGTGAGTTCATCACTGTCCAACGCTTCCAGAATTCGATCCTGCAATTCCAGATTGCCTTCTAGAATTTCTCGGATGCTTGTGACCAGGTAGCCATTGTCAGCAATATTGCCAGCCAAGTAGTGAGCGACCTCAACCTCCAACTTGCTCATGCGCAACAAGCCTACTTGCCACAACAGATGATCCTGCAGCGATTCATCCTGAGCCAACGTAGCTTCCAGAGAAGGAAGTTCGTCGTCATCACCACCACTGCGGATACGTCGGTCCTGGTACTGACCATACTGATCGACCTGCTCTACATACTGCTGCCAGTCCACCTCTTCCTGAGCAGTCGTTTCCTCTTTCTCTTCTTCTCGAGCGGTTTCGTAGGTCTCTTCGCTGACCGGCACTTCGGTCTGCTCTGTTGTCATGTCGCGCTGTTCCTCGCTGGGATAGGTGTCGATATCCATCGACTCTTCCAATACGGGATTTTCAACAAGCGACTGTTCAATCAGTTCTTCCAGTTCGGCGCGTGACAGCTGCAATAATTTAATTGCCTGCTGGAGCTGCGGGGTCATGATGAGCTGCTGCGTCATCTTCATTTGCAGCTTCATGTGCATGGCCATAGAACGTCTCGGCTGGGAAATTGAGGGGATGTTACCAACAATCCGGTTGGTCTTGGCAAGCCTTTTCCAAAATTAGTAAATATCCTAATTGATTGGCATTTAAATTGCTAGAGGAAAATTCAAAAATTACTCAATTCGCTCTCAAAAAGCGAAAGACTCGCCCAAATAAACCTTCCTCGCCTGCTCATCTTTCGACAATTCTTCTGGCGTTCCGCTGACCAAGAGCGCGCCCTCATTCATGATATAGCCTCGATCAATAATGCCAAAGGTCTCCCGGACGTTGTGATCCGTGATCAACACCCCAATGTTGCGCTGTGCGAGCTGTCGGACCGTCTCCTGGATGTCTGCAACGGCAATCGGATCAACCCCCGCAAAGGGCTCGTCCAGCAGGATAATTGAAGGCTCCAGCACCAGCGCCCGGGCAATCTCAGTACGACGACTCTCCCCCCCAGAGAGTGCATAGCCCTTGAGATGTCGTACATGGGCAATCCCCAACTCTTCCAACAGCATCTCCAGGCGTTCTTTTCGCTCGGCCTTGCTGATCGGCAACAGTTCAAGGATCGCCAGCAGGTTGTCTTCAACAGTCAGCTTGCGAAAGATAGAACGCTCCTGTGACAGATAACCGATCCCACAACGCGCCCGCTTGTGCATGGGGTAGTGTGTGATCTCAGCCTCATCCAGATAAATCGTGCCCCGATCCGGACGGACGACTCCCGCAATCATATAGAAGGTGGTTGTCTTACCAGCACCATTAGGCCCCAGCAGGCCCACAATGCTACCCTGCTCGACTTCCAACGAGACTCCCTTGACAGCCTGTCGGCCTCTATAGATTTTAACCAGCTGGTCTGCAGAAAGTTTACGTCGTTCCATGACTATATTCCGAAGCTCTTTTTTCAGTGAAGTGGTTGTAGGATTTTAGGAGAGCCTACATTTGCATTCGTTTTTCGGTAGGAACCTGCATTTTCTTTGAGAGAAGAAAGCAGAAGGCTGCGTTATTGTCGAGAGGAAGAATCGTGGAGGGAATTTGTTGGTTAGGGATCGTGGAGGGAATTTGTTGGTTAGGGATGGTAGGAATCATCAGTGAACAGAGTGAAACACTGCAAACGCTCTCGGGCTATTGGCACTATTCCGATAGCCCGTAACATTTGCTGGTTCTGCAGAGCCTATTCCACCTTCAGCAACTCAGAAGGAATAGCCAGCGCTCAACTGCATTACATTGGCGTTGCCCTTGTACTTACCAGTCAGATCTGGATTAGTTCGAGTTGTACTGGGTAGGAAGTCACTCACTAGATAAGCCAAATCTATTAGGAAAGCACGACGCTTATAACCAGCACCAACAAAGAAACTATTTCGCCCAGCTCCATCTGGAGTGGTAGGCCCCAGTGTCGACTCTGGGATGGGACTGGCTGTTTTGTAGTAGCCTCCTCGAACTTTCAAGTAATCCGTGAAAGTGTAGAAGCCACCAATCTTGTAGTCTACGACATCTTCCCAATTCTGCTTGATCACTGTTGTCCCATCACCTGGCAACCCTTTATCATATCGGATTAAGACCTCATCGTAAGCAGACCAGCCACTACGCAACAACCCAGCTTCAATTGCATAGGCACCTGGAATATAGCCATCTCCGGAAGAGAAGGATTTCCAAGAAACAGCCATCTCCAATAAATCAGGGTATTTGATGTCGACAGAGATGCCACCATCTGGAAAGAGGTTTGTAAAGACTGGAGGAACATCCCTGGTGTCAAATCTAGCGTTTCCCTCTCCACTGACTGTGAAGCGAGAGGTATAATTTGCTGCAGCCACTACTGTTCCGCCATCATAAAGAATCGAAGCGTTATAACCATTGGCTGTTCCCTTGCCCCCAAGGGTTACTGAGAAACTATCATTACCACTGTACACCACTTCTCGCTCCAACTCGATGTGAGCTGCATAGAAGTTGACCCCCCCTCCAACTGAGAAATCTCCAAAACGTCTAGCTACTACGATAGGTTGGTTTAGTGTTGCCAGCTTGATCCTGGTCAACACATCTCGCCCAGCCCAATCTTCAGGCCACTCTACACTTGAATTGAAGGGCAGGTTCGCACCAGTTCCTACTGCAATATCTCCATTGTTGTAGACCGCATAGATATGTGGAGCTACTGATGGATCAGTCTGGGAATCTGCGCTGCTCCCTCCATCTAGATCTTTATAATTATATTTGGTTTCGTAGCGAGCAAAACCCCCATAAACGTGTATGCCTGTCTCTAGCTTGACCATCGCTGATGGGTTTTGGACTACTAAACCAGCGTTATCAAAGAAGGTAATACCGCCCTGACCCTGAGCAGTGTAAGAGGCCCCGGACTGGGGTGTGTTAAATCCAGCTGCTTGAACAGTACTACCCAACACCACAAAGGAGAGGGCTGCAAGAAAGTGGCGTAGCGCTTTCATTATGGTTCTCCTTAGTTGATGTTGGTGCAGGTTGCGGTGTTAATTGCTTTTGATGGATCCAATACTTTCCCAGTTGCGAAGAAACAGGCTGCTTGTTGCTGCGCCCTCAGAGTAGCTTCTGTCTTCCAGTTAACTAGGGATCGGTGTACTACTGACTCTGTATTCTCTGTTGTTGACTTATAGTTACTCGGATTGAAAATCCAGCGACTTCGAGTCCTGTTATCTGAAGCACCATCGCCATCTTTATAAGTGGTCACTCCTTCTGCCAAAGAGAGCAGATCCGTATTTGAATTTGGAGTAGTTAGGTCCCCTAAAATTTGCTGTATCAAGATTTCATCTGAATTTGAGAGAGAGGCACTTGAAAGAGGATCGATACCACCTTTGAACACCGCATGAGCAGCAGCTAATTCGACGCCTAACATAGTAGAGTTCAGTGTTTCCTGTCCATCTCGAGTACTTGTATCAATACCAGAAGCTGCGGCAACACCTTCGCGGATTCCTGGACCAAAATCACCACTGAGAAGAATATCTATTAAATCTCCTCCTGGGTTGTTAAGCACAAAACGTTTTGCTGGGAAATTATTAGCTATCAAATTACTACCAATCATACCCGCCCCACTAAATCCAAAGTAGTATACTGGTGTCACAGTAGGTGTATTACCGATAGCTCCAAAGATTCTTGGATTAGCTTCAAGCAACGTTCTTAAACGAAATAAGTCAAACTGTGTCTGGAGAAAGTAGCCAACAGAAAGTGCTGGATTATCAAAGCGTATAAAGGCTGCGCCAGAATCATCTGCCAAGTTACCATTACCATTCACGTCTTCATAAGTGCGATCTCCGTGGCCCCAAAAATCAATTACAATAGTTGCAAAGTTCTTGCTGGCTAGAGTATTCATCACTGTAAACACCTGCTCTTTCACGTCTGTAATTCCTGGCATGAAGACTACGACTCCCTCAACAGAATTGGGCACAGAAAGCCAAAAGCCAATCTTACCATTGAGTGCCGGGTCACTATTCGGACAATCTGTGCCTGGTGTTGCCGCACGATTCAATAGATCTAGTTCCCATCCATTTGTTGTCTGAGCCAAGAAATTCTGACAAGGGAAGTAACCCTTATAGAGTACGCTAACGTTATCAGTTGGAATAATGGCAACAGCAACATCATCCTTCAAAATTTTAGTATCTGGATTGGCTAGACTATTCAACACTGCTGATTTTAAATCGACAGGCTGATCTCCCAGTGTGATTGAGTTACTTGGATAGCTTGCTGCCCAACTCACATTGTCTGAGCTTGCCGATGATGTATTCGCAAGATTTGCTTGCACAGCACTGAGTAATGAAGCTGTACCTGCGGCTACGTCAGGATCCTCAGCCTCCGTTGTAAATGTGAACAACTGAGCCAAATCATTGTGTGTCTCAATCTGACCCAATGCCTGAAGTATCTCAACTAGTGGAGCATAACTTGTTCGAAGTCCTTCCAATCCATTGGCTGTATCTAAATCATCAAAAAGGGTATTTACAATCTTTCCATCTACTACAATAGGACTTGGATTAGTAAGAATGTTTGTCAGGGCATCTGGTGAAATATTATTACCCTGAGCATCACCCAAACTGGTTTTCACAGCAACCGCATACATTGTTCCTGCCTGAAAAGTATCTGCTTCAGGAACTAAAACTAATTTATGATTGGCATCCTGATAGACAACTTTGAAACTTCCACCTCCTCCTATCGGCATTGGAAGTATAGGTGCTGCGTTTGAATCTGTCAGATTGAGAATCAATAAGTTTTGAGCCAAGTTTGATCCTGCCCGAGCGTCCCAATTCCCATTCTCATCATAAAGATTAGCTAGCGGAGCACTGAAAGGGATGCGGACTGGCATCAAGCGACTGATGCCCTGCAACTGACTTTCTGCGGGAAGCGCAGCATTGACATTGGCAAGGACTACGTCACTGGGTTGAGGAGCCAAGCCTTCTGAAGTGCTGAACTTAGCGATGGTGTTTGCAGTACCTTCCTCCCCACTCGTCACCGTCGGGGCGGGATCCTTGCTCGCAGAATCCAGAATTTGCTCA
>PBZZ01000087.1 GCA_002730365.1 Deltaproteobacteria bacterium | reverse complement strand
CAACCTGTACGCGCTGATTCATACTTCTGAAACCTGCATCATATTGATTTTCCTTAATTGACTTTCTGGGAGATCTTTCAAAGTGAACCCCATATATCCTGGCTACTTCGGTTACCAATTGCAGTTTCACTGCTTGAGCATCAAAGGCAATTGTTATTCCCCTGAACCGTACTGGAGAACCTGCACTGTAGCGAAAGCGCCATTTGCTCCAATAGAATTTAGCGACCTGCTTCTTCAATCCACTGCTTGTATTGAAATAGCAAAAAAGATGGCGGCTACTGTAAAAATAGAAGCAATGAAGATGGGCAACAGGCGTTTCATGGAGAACCTCTATGATAGGGATTACGTGGCAAGTTTGGCAGAGACTTTTTCAAACTACCTAACTGCAACAAAGCTTGCTATGGAGGATACGTTGACGAATAAACAAGAATTAACACAAAACGCTTCTCTGATGAGAATTTCAAGTTTCCACCTGGTTACCCAAAGAATTAGGTATCTTTCTTTTTACAGGTTCAGCATAAGAGCAGTCTGCAAACCAATGGGAACGAAGTTGAAAAAGCTTGTTTCAGTTCCTTGAACCCAATAATTCGATAATTTAAATTTTTGATATCTGCTAAAATTTATTAACCTTTATCATCCATTTACCATGTCATCAGTCTTCCTACCAGCATTTGCCTCCCGTCTCAATTCTATGAAATCAAAACCTGAGCTTTGGGAGGGTCGAGAAGATCTCATTGGTTGGATTCATCGACAGGGGACCATCACTGGGCTTGAACTTGTTGATTTCAACTACCCTGAACACTTGGAAGGCTGCTCACTCGCTGAAGTTAAGATCGCTCTCTCTGAAGCAGGATTATCGACTGGAGCCGTCTGTCTGAGATATCCGAAGCATTTCAGCTTGGGTGCTTTCACAAATCCAGCTGCGTCTCTTCGACGTGAAGCAATCCAGCTGACCCTAAGTGCGGGTCAATGGGCGAGGGAGCTTGGTGCGAAAGAATTGATTGTCTGGCCTGCCTATGAGGGCTATGACTACCCTCTACAAGTAAATTACAACGAGCTTTGGCAATATGTTGTTCAAAGTTTCCGGGAAGTCTGTGATTTTTTTCCAGAGCTTAGGGTCTCCTTGGAACCAAAACCAACAGAGCCACGCCGCTACTTCATACAAAACACCACGGGAGCTGGATTATTGATGGTACTAGAAGTTGACCGAGAGAACATGGGACTCACCCTAGATTTTGGTCACTGCTTGATGGCAGGAGAAAACCCTGCACAGTCTGTAGCGCTGGTTGGGAAGCACAAAAAACTTTGGGGCATGCAGCTTAACGATGGTTTTGTCCGTCCAGGCTGTGAAGATGGGATGCTGCTTGGTTCTGTTCATCCACAACAGACTTTGGAATGCCTCCTCTGGCTTCAACGCACCCAATATGACGGGCACTTATACTTTGACACCTTCCCAGTCAATGAAGATCCCGTTCGTGAGGCAGAAGCCAACATTCGACGTTGCACTCGTTGGTGGAATCAGGCCGCTGATCTAGAATCTAAAGGATTGAGCAACTGGCAATCAGATCATGACATTTTAAAAACTTTCGAAGCAATGGAGGAACTCTGAAAAAACGAGTTTTGGTTGTTGGTGCCGCTAACTTGGACAGGATGGTCTACGTTGATCAGCTACCTGCTGTTGGAGCAACAATCATGGGGGAAAGATATGAAGAGCAACCAGGTGGTAAGGGTTCCAATCAAGCAGTTGCGGCCTCGCTATGGGGCACACAGACCCAATTCGTTGGTTGTCTCGGCGATGATGAGGCAGGAACCATTTTGCAGGAGGCCATGCTGAGTGCAGGAGTGAATTTGGATCTTTTGCAAACTCACCCTATCGGATCAGGCCTAGCACATGATTTTGTTGATCAGGCCGGTCGCTACCAGGCCGTTGTGATTTCGAGGGCAAACGAATATGTTACGTCTGATTTTCTCAAACCAGATCCTACTTTCTGGAAAGAAATTGGCTTGGTAGTTCAGCAACTAGAGATTCCATTCGACACGGTTGATGCTGTTGGAAGAATGGCTCTGGATTTTGACGTGCCTGTCCTTTTAAATGCTGCACCTGCTGCTAACATTCCTCAGTCATGGTGGGAATGGATCAACATGCTAGTGGTCAATGAAGTAGAAGCCTCTGCGTTAGCTGGCCGTGAAATCAAAAACACTCAAGACGCAGAAATAGCATCACAGCAGCTTCGCAAACATTGCCCAAATGTCTTAATCACTCTTGGAGAAAATGGTGTCTTATTGAGCAATGCAGAGGGTGTCGGTCACCTTCAAGCCTATAGAGTACCAGTCGTTAGTACTCTTGGTGCGGGTGATGCTTTTGTGGGAGTCTTAGCTGCCGAATGGGTAAGGCATCAAAATCTTCAGCAAGCAGCAGAGCAAGCAAATCGGGCTGCGGCCGCCAGTGTCCAGCGTTCAGGTGCTCAGGTTTCTTATGTGCGACCAGAAGAATTCAAAAATTGGGGATTGGCTTGATTGAAAAAATATGATCTAAATCTATGTTTTTTAATTAAACCACCTGAAAAAATACTTGTGGAGGCAACATGCTCAAAAACATTAATCCACTGCTAAGCGCTGATCTGCTTTACATTCTCCGCTCTATGGGTCATGGGGATGAATTAATACTGGCTGACTGCAATTTCCCATCTTCCTCCGTAGCTGCACATACTGTCACTGGTGAGTTGATCAATATGAACGGGGTCGATGTCCCTGAGGCAGCAGGAGCGATCCTCTCCGTGTTACCCCTAGATAGTTTTGTCGAGCATGCCGTACTGAGGATGGAAGTCGTGGGGAATCCAGATGAGTTGGTCTCTTGTCACTCGGATATGCAACGAGTAGTGAAGGAGACTTCAGGCGAGCAGTGGAATATGGGCTCGATAGAACGCTTTGCCTTTTACGAGAGAGCACGCAATGCGTACGCCGTCGTTTGTGCTGGAGATGAGAGGAGACCCTATGGCTGCTTTGTCCTAGTAAAAGGCGTATTGGATCCGGACGGAAACGTGGTCTGACAATCTTCAACAAACTGGAGAGCAACTTATGAAACCAGTTGTCATTTTGGGTGTTTTTGTTGCGGATCTTGCCTTTCGCACACCACGAATGCCCGTGATGGGTGAAACCGTAATTGGTCCTTTATTCAAACTTGGGCCTGGTGGAAAGGGATCCAATCAGGCGGTAGCTGCCAAAAGAGCCGGGGCAGAAGTAAGCTTCATTGCAATGCTTGGAGAAGACGCATTCGCTCAGATCGCTCTTGATTTGTACGACACTGAGGGAGTCAACACCGATTACGTTTTTCAAACCAAAGAACAGGATACAGGAGCTGCGGATATTATCATTGATGATGTAACGGGTAATAATGCGATCATTGTCGTAATCGGAGCTGCGGGATTACTTGGTCCAGAGCATGTGGAAAAGGCCACTTCGAGAATTGCTGATGCATCAATTTTCATGACTAACTTTGAGGTGTCTTCCACTACTGTAAAACGAGGACTGGAAATTGCCAAAGCTCATGGTATTCCAACGATTCTCAACCCAGCGCCCGCTACAGAAGTACCTTTAGAGATCTTTGCTCTCTCAGATTATGCAACTCCCAATGAAACAGAGGCCTCATCGTTCACGGGTATTCAAGTGAATGATGCCAAAGATGCTAGAAAAGCGGCTTTGAAATTACGTGAAATGGGTGTTGGTACCGCCTTAATCACCTTAGGCGAGAAGGGTTGCTATGTGCTCAATGATGACTTGGATGAACACATCCCTGCCTTCGATATGACTGGAAAAGTTGTTGAAACTACCGGAGCAGGAGACGCCTTCAATGGTGGATTTGCACACGCCTTGGCCAGTGGTCAGTCCCTGCGTGATGCCATCAGATTTGGCTCCGCCACCGCCGCACTCTCTGTAACCAAACCAGGCACAGCTCCTGCCATGCCATCAAATACTGACATCCAATCACTACTCAATACCGGAACCTAATTATGAGAGATTGGTCTCGTCATGTTTTCATTTGGCCGGCTACGTTGGTTGTCTTGCTTGTAACACTTTTCCCACTTGTCTACACGCTAGACTTAAGTTTTCAAAACTCCAGACTTGTTCCACCCCTACCTCCTAAATACATCGGTTTTGGAAACTACACGAAACTCTTTGGACAAGAAAGATTTTGGTCTGTTATTGGGAATACAAGTATTTTTGTTTTTGTGTCTGTAACTTTACAGTACGTGTTGGGGTTCGCTATCGCACTGGCATTACATAGTAAAGTCGCTGGAGAGAAACTTTATCGAATTACTTTTCTTCTACCGATGCTGATGACACCAATTGCGGTAGCATTGTTATGGAAGACTATGTTCAATCAACAGTTCGGCCCCTTAAACCAAGTATTTACATTCTTTGGCTATGCGAATCCACCTTTTCTTACTGAAAATATTTGGAGTTACGGTTCTCTGATTACCGTGGAAATTTGGCAATGGACCCCCTTTGTTATTTTAATGATGCTCGCTGGTTTGCAGTCTTTACCTACTGATATTTTTGAAGCAGCTCGGTTAGAGAATGCTTCCTCTTTACAAATGTTTTTGGGAATCACTTTCCCGATGCTTTTACCTCTGTCAGCTGCGGTTATATTTATCCGCATTGTAGAGGCTTTCAAAATTATAGACACAGTTTATATCATGACAGGAGGAGGGCCAGGTATCGCTACAGAAACGCTCACTCTTTTTGCTTACCAAGAAGGATTAAAGAAGTTTAATCTCGGCTACACTTCTGCTATAAGCTTTTTGTTTCTGATTTTTATCATCATTTTCGGATTGATTTATATGGTCATATTAAAACCCCAAATCGAGAAAAGACGTTGAGACAAATTTATGAATAAAAATTCAAATCAAAAAATCATTACCCAAATTTTATGTATTGCTTGGCTAATATTCACTCTATTTCCACTCTATTGGATATTTGTCACATCATTCAAATCACCAATTGCCGTTACTGGTGGACCAACTTACTTACCCTGGATTGACTTTGAACCAACGTTAAATGCTTGGAGTGATGCATTTTCTGGCAGCCGAGGCGATTTCTTCGCAACTTTTTTCAATTCAGTTTGGATATCGATAGCTGCTAGTTTGATTGCAGTGGTATTCGGATCCATGGCTGCTTATGCGCTTGTAAGATTTCAATTCAGAGTAAAGCTTCTAGCTGGGATTGTCTTTGCCTCCTGTGGGATGGGCTCTTATCTATTGGCAAAAGAAGTCTTTGACTGGAAGGATGCCACGTCAATGTGCTTTGCTTTTCTTTGCGCTTTGATTTTAAGTGTAATAAGCAATCGATTACCACTGCCCGGACCTGTTTTGAAAAATAATGATGTTGTGTTTTGGTTTGTTTCACAGCGAATGATGCCTCCAATCGTAAGCGCATTTGCTTTGTACATGCTTTACTCAAAAATTGGGAAAGACTCTGGGATAAGATTATTAGACAGCTTCGCTGGCCTAACATTGTGTTATGTAGCTTTTTCACTTCCACTTGTTGTCTGGCTTATGCGCGACTTTTTTGAGTCTTTGCCTGTCGAAGTAGAAGAAGCAGCATTGGTTGATGATGTACCGAGGTGGCGTATATTTTTAGAAATTGTCATTCCGATGGCAAAACCTGGCTTAGTGGCCGTGACAATGATTACTATAGGATTTGTTTGGAATGAATTCTTGTTTGCCCTAATTCTGACGACAGGGGACTGGCAGACTCTTCCAGTACTTCTATCTGGTCAAAACTCTTATCGTGGTGATGAATGGTGGGCCATTGCAGTCGCTAACATAATTGCAATTGCACCAATGCTTATCATCACGATACTGTTGGGTAGGATGATGAGATCTGGGCTTATGCTTGGGTCAATTCGTTAGTGCCCTTTTTTGGCGATGTAGAAAGTGAAGCTCTTTTTACAATGGCCTCAGTTTACCTACTTCATTTGGAGGAAAAATGAAGAAACTGTTCACAGGATTTATAGCCACAGCCGCAGCAGCGCTTCTATCCGCAGGTAGTGCTTCAGCCCAGTGTAAACCCCAAGCAGGGATGCCTGATTATACAGGTGTAACAGTAACCGTCGGTTCCCAGGTAGGCCCTTTTATTGCCAGTGCAATGAAACAAGGTGGAGATTCTTGGAGTAAAGCCACATGTGGAAAGGTTCAAATTGTGGAGTTCCCATTTGGCGAACTCTACCCTAAATACCTCACTGCTTTTGCAGCAGGGGAGGACGCATTTGATGTGATCACATTCGCACCTGCTTGGACTCCAGATTTAGCCCCATTTCTCTCCGAAATGCCGAGCAAAATGAGAGAAACAGATGCTTGGCAAGATATTCACCCGACTTATCGTGACCGGTTGATGGTTTGGGAGGGCAAGCATAAGTCTCAAACTATCGATGGAGATCTCCATACTTTACACTACCGCATTGACTTGTTCGAAGATCCCAAAGAAAGGACTGCCTTTAAAGCGAAGTATGGACGTGATTTAGTCGTACCTCGCACATGGGATGAGTATTATGAAGTTGCTGAATTCTTCCATCGACCAAGCGATGGGATCTACGGTGTAACAGAAGCTTTTGCCAGGGGTGGGCAGCAGTTCTGGTTCTATTTCACTCATGCTGCTTCCTACACAAATCATCCTGAAAATCCTGGCTCAATGTTCTTTGATCCAGACACAATGGATGCTCAGGTAAATAATCCTGGTTGGGTAAAGGCTTTGAAAGATTACATCAAGTCACTTAAATTGGCTCCTCCAGGTGCATTAAATTATTCATCAGGAGACACACGACAGCAATTTGCCGGTGGCAAAACCTCTATGAATTTTGACTGGGGAGATACTGGTACGGTTGGTACTGATCCCTCACAAAGCCAGATTCCCGGCAGTGTTGGTTCAGATCTTACTCCAGGTTCAACCACTATTTGGAATTACAAAACCAAACAGTGGGATGAGTTCTCCCGAGTTATCCACTCTCCATTCATGGCCTTTGGAGGATGGCAAGCTGCAGTACCAGAATTGAGTGAAGATAAAGAAGCTGCGTGGCATTACGTAGAGCACACCACCAACATTGAGAATAGTTCTATTCAAGCAATTACTGGTGGCTCTGGTGTAAACCCTTATCGCTATAGCCACTTCAGCAAAGATCTTTGGGAAAAGAAGATGAGTCCTCGTGAGGCAAATGAGTACTTGACTGCACAACGTGACTCCTTGGGTGCTACCAATGTTGCCTTGGACATGCGGTTGCCGGGATACTTCTCTTATACAGAGATTCTGGAGATTGAATTGACTCGTGCGCTTGCTGGGGAAATTTCACCTCAGGAAGCTCTGGACTCTGTAGCATCTCAATGGAATGAGTTGACAGACGAGTTTGGACGAGATGCCCAAAAAGCAGCATATCGCGCTTCAATGGGGCTTTAATCTTCCTTGATAGGGTGTCTTTTAAGATCCCCTGCCCTCTTTCTTGGCCTGCTAGCAAAATTTTGTTAGCGGGTCCCTTTCCTACCAGCACTAATCGGCGAATTGCATGGCACAAGTACGACTAGCCTCGATCACCAAAAAATTTGGGGAAACTACTGTAATTCCAAAACTAGATCTCGATATTGCTGACAGAGAATTTGTGGTACTTGTAGGTCCATCCGGCTGCGGCAAAACTACCACACTTAGAATGATAGCAGGCCTAGAAGAAGCCTCTGGGGGAAATATTTTTGTTGGTGAGCGAGATGTAACGAATCTTCGGCCTGGTTTGCGGAACTGTTCAATGGTTTTTCAAAATTATGCGCTTTATCCGCATATGTCCGTCAGGGATAACATCGCCTACGGACTCAAAGTACGGAAAACTCCAAAGCATGAAGTTGACAGATTGGTCAATGATGCGGCACGAATCCTAGAGTTGGATTCAATGCTAGATCGGCGTCCAAAGAATTTATCAGGAGGACAGCGCCAAAGAGTTGCCATTGGCCGAGCAATTGTGCGAGAACCAGATGTTTTTCTTTTCGATGAGCCTCTCTCGAATCTCGATGCAAAGCTGCGAATTGAGATGAGAACCGAAATCAAGAATTTACACCAGAGACTCAAAGCAACCATGGTGTATGTGACCCATGATCAGGTAGAAGCCATGACACTCGCGGATAGAGTGGTTGTGATGAGAAACGGTATTATCGAACAAGTGGCTGACCCCATCACTCTTTATGAAAAACCTGCAAATACTTTCGTGGCTAGTTTTATTGGATCTCCAAGTATGAATTTTCTATCAGTGAAACTGATTCGGAAGGAATCTAATTTTTTTGTTGAATTAGCTGAGGGTAGCCAATTAAAGATCCCTGAATCTAT
>PBZZ01000086.1 GCA_002730365.1 Deltaproteobacteria bacterium | reverse complement strand
CATTGGTAAACAGATGGCTAAGGAAATGGACGTCGAATTTGAGCCTGTCGAGTTGACATGGAGTACTGGGGTTGCGGCACTACAAGCTAACAAAATTGACGTGATGTTTGTCTTGGATGCGACCCCCAAGCGTGCACTTGCCATCGATTTTCCAGCCCAACCTCTTTTGTATTACGCACTGGCAGTATTGGCTGATTATGATCTGAATATTAAGCTGGGAAGATCTCAACAAGTCTGGTGCTAAGATCTCCGTGACCCAGGGGACGACCATGGATACCTATGTCTCAGCTCGTCTGAATAAAGCAGAGATTCTTCGCTTTCCCAGCAATGGTGAATCTGTCGCTGCGTTCCAGTCCGGTCGAGTCAATGTAGTCTCTCTTTTCCATCCTCCGTTGATTGCAATGCGCAAGAAGATTGGCCGAGGGCAAATTGTCCTGCCCTCTCCAATCCGCCAATCCGCTTCTTCAGCAGGTGTTCGAATGGAAGCTGACAAGCGTTGGAGAGATTGGGTGAATACGTCAATTGCGTACTACTACAATACGGGACAGACGCAGGTCTGGTATGAGCAATTCTTGCAGGAATTTGGTGTAGACCCTTCTTCAGTACCAGCGATTCGTCGAGAACAGTGGTAATCGAAAAGAGCTAGTTCAATCCCGCTCTAGTGTTGCGTTTTGTAGACAAGCTCTGGAGCGGTAAGATACTGAACTGAATGATATTCATTAACAGCATCACAGCTGTTTAACTACAGAGTGAGCGGATTCTGGTGCCACCAGTGCTCGAAGGGAGAAGAATAGAGGATGCGGTCGATGGTTTCATCGGTCACTCTGGGAAGCTTTGAATCTTCTACAAGCTGATTGACGTTTTTGAGGCCACTGCTGGACTCTTCTAGCGTGGTGAATGGATAGTCAGTGCCGAAAAAGATCTTATCTGTGACCAAGTACTCCTGAGCAGTGATCAGGATATTGTAGTATTGCCAGGGACGGTAAAAGAGCGCCGAAACCTCCGCGTAGACGTTGGGGTTTTTCCGGATCACTGCTACACACTCCTCGTACCATGGATGCCCCATGTGGGCGAGGATGATCTTCAAATCTGGATACTTCTGTGCGATGGGGTCCACGTGGATTGCACGCCCCAATTCCAGTGGTGAATTGTGGGCAAAAGTTGTTCCCATGTGGAGCGTCAGGGGTAGATCTTCTTGGATACAGTAGCGATAGAGTGGATCCATCCTGGGATCATCCAACGGCACACCATTGTAGATTGGTCCGTACTTGACACCCTGCAAACCATAATCTTCGATCACAGATCTTAGTTTTTCGATAGCCGTTTCTTCTCTCGGATCAAAATAGGCAAAGCCTACAAACTTATCTGGATATTTCTGGATAGCCTTCACGACTGTGCTGTCTTCCCCTTGAATACCCACTGAATCGCCATAGCGGGGAGAGAAGATGATCACCTTATGTGCAAGCTCCATCGCCGCAAAGATAGAGTCTGCATCTGTTGGGACCAACAATTCTCCGGGCCGCACTCTGGCAATTTGCTCTAAGTAGCTCTGTGAATAGTGATCTGGATCCCAGATGTTGACATGACAATCTACGATTTGTCGTGTTTCACTCACAAGATCCCATGCTCTTCAAAGGCCTTGGCGAGGCTCACTCCGTTCTCTAACATGCCGCGAACCTGATTTTCTTCCCTCACTTTCTGTAGTGCCTTCTCCACGACTTCTGCTGTGATTTGCCGAGGTACGATCACCACTCCGTCCACATCACCAAAGATAAAGTCTCCACTGTTGACGTTGACTCCGTGAATTTTCCCGGGAACATCATACCACATCAACTTGCCGCGATGCTTGCTATCAAGAGGTCCAATGTTTCCGGCAAATACAGGAAAATTCATCTGGCGAATACGCTTTACATCCCGAACAGATCCATCCGTTAGGCAGCCAGCTGCTTTCAGATACTGGGATCGTGTAGAGAGTAGCTCTCCCCAAGGAGCAATCTCATGATGTTGATGACAGAGTAGAACTGCGACTTCACTGGGTTGAAGGCTGTCGATTAAAGCGATCTCATGCTCGTAGACATTCACCTTTTCATCGTCATGATAAATTTTCATGTAGATGCCGACGCGTGCAAGCCCACAAAGGATCATGCCGTCATCAAGGGGCCGAATTCCTGAACTCAGTGCCTGATTCAGGTAGCCCAAACTATCCAGGGTGTCTGAGAGCACAGCGCTGTAGAGGGTATGCTTCAATTCTTGGAAATTCATATTGGTTCAATTGGGATAGTGACAGGAAACCAGGTGTGGTTGAGTGAGTTGGGTAGCATCACTGAGTTGTGGAAATTCTACCATGCAGCGTTTTTTTTCTGGCTCTGAGAGAGACTTGAATTTTGGACAGCGTGGATGAAAGGAGCAGCCCGAAGGAGGAGAAACCGGATTGGGAACATCACCTTCCAAGACAATCCGGTCACTCTTCCGATCCAGATCCGCAATCGGAATGGCAGATAACAACGCCTGGGTGTAGGGATGACGAGGTGTACGATAAAGTGCTTCACTCTCTGCTAATTCGACAATCTTCCCTAAGTACATTACTGCAACTCGGTCACTTATGTATTCAACCACGCTCAAGTCATGTGTGATGAAGATGTAAGTCAAGCCTCGTGCTTGCTTAATCTCTTGCAGCAGTTGAAGCACTTGGGCTTGGATGGAGACATCAAGCGCGCTGACTGCTTCATCACAGATAACAACTTCTGGATTGACACACAGAGCCCGGGCAATTCCGATGCGTTGCCGTTGTCCACCCGAAAATTCATGGGGGTAATTATCCATCTGCTCTCTGCGCATGTTGACCGCTTCCAGCAGATCTCCAATAATTTTTCGACGCTCTGCTTTGCTCTTTACTCCATAGAGCTTGAGTGGGTCCTGCAGAGAACCAAAAACAGTGAAGGCTGGATTGAGTGAAGAGTGTGGGTCTTGAAAGACGATCTGAATTTTCTGACGGATGTGCTTGAACTCTTCGGCGCTTAGGTTCAGCAGATCATAGGTCTGCTCTCTCTCCTGATAGAGGATTTGCCCACCAACAGCCCCAACAAGTTGGATGATGGATTTCCCCAATGTTGTTTTGCCACAGCCACTCTCACCAACCAGTCCAAGTGTTTCTCCTCGATAGATCTCCAGATCTACTCCGTCAACTGCTTTGACATGGGCAGCAACGGTGCGTAAAAGCCCCTTTCGAACAGGAAAATAGGTTTTTAAGCCCTTGATATATAGTATCTTGTCTTGGCTAGGCATTGCTCAAAACCTTTTCACTGTGCCAGCAGAGTGTGTCGTGGGTTTCACTGATTGATTGGAAACTTGGAAAGGCTTGGCACTGTTCGGTAGCGTAGGGGCAACGAGGTGTGAATTGGCATCCTTTGGGACGCTGATAGGGGTCAGGGGTTGAACCCTGAATCGGAGTGATTTGTTGTTGTTTCCCTTTGCCCAGGATCGGGATCGACTTCAGTAATGCCTCAGTGTAGGGATGCGCCGGACGCCGAAGTACATCATCAACCGTTCCCTGCTCCACGATGTTGCCCATGTACATCACGGCCACGTGATCAGCCAACTCAGCCACAACTCCCATATCATGGGTGATCAGAATGACTGCGGTGTTGTTCCGCTGCTTCAGTTCCTCAATCAGTTCAAAAATCTGGGCTTGAATCGTGACGTCTAGGGCTGTGGTAGGTTCGTCTGCAATCAAAATCTTAGGCTTGCACGACATTGCCATTGCGATCATCGCACGCTGTCGCATACCTCCTGAAAACTGATGGGGGTAATCATCCACTCTCTGTTCAGCTAGGGGAATTCCCATCTGTTGCAGCAGTTCAATGGAGATCTGCTTGAGTTGAGCAAGTGTGTTTTTAGAATGATACTGTAGGCCTTCGGAAATTTGCGCTCCAATACGATAAACAGGATTTAATGCTGTCATTGGATCCTGAAAGATCATCGAAATCTCTGCCCCACGCAATGCTCGCATTTCTTGCCCATTCCGCTCCAGTTGGTCGATACGGATGTCGCCTTTTTCAGAATGATAGACGATCTCCCCAGACTCAATCCTAGATAGCTTAGGTAGCAATTGAGTGATGCTGGAAGCTGTGATGCTCTTACCACAGCCACTTTCCCCGACAATACAAAGTGTTTTTCCGCGGTACGCATCGAAAGATACCCCATCGAGCGCTTTATTGCAGCGGTTGTTCACGTAGATGTAAGTTTTCAGATCCTTGACACTCAGAACCTTTTGATTAGCACTCATCCTCAACCCTGCATTGTGGGATCGGTTGTATCACGCAGGCCGTCTCCCACAAAGTTGATAGCCAACACAAACAGGGAAATAGTCATGGCAGAAGGGAGCCAGACCCACCAGTAGTTCTGTAGAATTCGTAGGTCCTGGGCCACATTGAGGATATTTCCCCAGGTTGGGATATTGAGTGGGACGCCAAGGCCAAGAAAACTGAGCCCGGCTTCCTGTAAGATGAACATCGCTGTACTGAGGGTGATGTTCACCATAATTGGTCCGAGGGCGTTCGGCAGGATGTGTTTGAAACAAATGGTGAAAGTGTTCAGGCCAAAAGCCCGAAGTGCCTGGACATATTCCTCCTCACGCAGTGATAGCATCTGCGCCCGGGTTAGTCGATACAGGCTGCCCCAGCCTGTTAGCGTAAAGATGATGATCAGGTTCATTAGGCTTTGCCCAAGGATGGTCACTAGCATCAAAACTAAGATGATTTGGGGGAAAGACATGACTACTTCAGAGATTCGCAGAAACGTGCTATCTAGCCACCCACCTTTGTAGGCGGTGTAAGCACCGATGCTTACACCGATTAAAGCAGCTCCTAAAGCGCTACCTAGTCCCACTAAAATCGAGATCCGGCCCCCATAAATGATACGGGCAAACACATCCCGACCAATCTTGTCTGTACCAAGTATATGGTCAGCGCTGGGTGGTTTGAGCATCATCCGCAGGTCAACTTTTTGGGGATCATACTGAGTCACGAGTGGAGCAAAAACCGAGGACAGTATCATAATTGTAACAAAAGCCAGCCCTAGCACAGCTAATTTGTTACTGGCTAGTTTATTCAATGCTCGGTTGCTAGATGCTGCCTTGAGCGCACCTCTCTCCGTTTTTTCACGGAGGAGATCAAATTTCTTGTCCAGCCGAGTTGGACGGCGTGTCATTATTTTAGTGTCACTCAAGTTTTATCCTTGGATCTAGCAGCGCGGTCAGCAGGTCAATCAAGAAACTGGCAAACAGCACTGCGGTCACAGATAGGAAAGAAATCATCATCACCAGCGGGTAGTTTTGACCTCGAACGGCGTTCACGAATAGATTACCTATGCCAGGCCATTGAAAAACCTGTTCGATGATCACGGTTCCACCAATCAGCATCGGCAGTCGGAAACCAATCAGCACTACGACAGGAATTAGGGCAACGCGAAGGCCGTGGATGAAATTGATTCTCCACTCGGGGATTCCCTTGCTACGAGCTGTCCGAATAAATTCTTTGTTTAGGGAGTCAAGCATGCTCGAACGGGTGTAGCGCATTACTCCAGCAGTCATGATTAGCCCCAGGACCATAGCTGGCATTACGAGATGTGGCATATGATCCCAGTAGCTGTCATATCCGGGCATCAGTCTCTTGCCTACCGGGAGCCACTCCAATTGCAGCGCAAAGATGACCAAGGCGCTCAGACCAAAAATGAACTCAGGAATCGAAACTCCAATCATGCCAAAGATAGTCAGTGAGTTGTCTAGCAGGGAACCTCGTCTCAGAGCACTAATCGAACCTAGAATGACTCCTAAAAAAGTCGAAAATAATAGCGCAGCTACAGACAGTTCCAAAGTTGCTGGAACCCGCTCTAAAACTAACTGAGAAATTGGAACCCCACTGGCTAAGCTGTAGCCGAAATCTCCTTGCAGAATGCCACCTAGCCAGTAGATATAACGTATTATGAAAGGGTCGTTTAAGCCAAGAGCTTCTCGCATAGCCGCCAGTTCTTCTGGCTTCATATCGGCAATGGCTTCGGGAGGTAATAAGTAAGAAAGGATGTCTCCCGGGGTTAGTTCTAACCCCAGGTAGATGAGGAAGCTGATTCCCAGTAGCATGGGAATCAAGTATAAGAGTCTTCGGGTGAAATATATGAACATGAAAGCCTAAATCCAGCACCTGCCTCCGTTGTAGGTGCTGGATTAAAGTAGTGACTTAGTTTTTTGCGTACTTGTTGAACCAGATCATTCTAGTGTATGGAATGTCTGCAGGATAGACACGCATGTGGTCCATCTCTTCGAGAGATTTAACATCTGCCACGTTCTTTGTGAAACCATAGTCAAGCTTGCCAGCTAAGGCATTCTTAACGAGATTAGCATCGTTGTCATTACTTGGATAGGCGACGATCTCATCAATCCGAGCCACTCCCTCGTGGTAGTTCTCAAATGGGACCATGACCAAGTAATCATTCATCTTGACTTCTTTTACCTTATAGGGACCCGACCCTATTGGATTTTGCCAGAACGGATGCTGCTGGAACTTTGCAGGATCTACATCTTCCAAATATTTACGTGGCAAAGGAGCCCATTGACTAAAAGTCAGTAGGACATTGGGATCTACTTGAGCAAAAGACAAGGTGATCTTATTGCCGTTGACAGCTATTCCGGATATGTTGGATGCGGAGCCGTCCATGAAGTCTTTCGCACCTTCCAGATAACTAAAAGTCGTCTTGAAGATCGGCATAATATTAGGGACTTTGAGAGCCAACTCGATGTTCCACTGGATCTCCTCAGCGGTTATCGCTGATCCGTCGTGCCACTGTAGACCATCTCTCAGCTCGAAAATTAGAGTCTTGGCGTCCTTGCTTAGATTATAATATTTTGCCATTTTGGGTCGTGTTGGTGCTAAACCACCATCACATGTAATCAGCCGATCATGAAGAACTTTGTTTGTGATGAATAAGCCAGGGTTGAACCAAGGATGATCAAAAAACTCTGTGGGGCCGGTGTTGGTGTTCATTACCATTTTACCACTAGCGTCGGGCTCAACAGTCCACTTGGCTATATCCCAATCGTAATTGTATTGAGGGTTGCCGTAGATCTGACCATTGCGGTTAACCTTGTTACTCTCATAGATAAAAGCCTGCTGGTAGTAAAGGGGTAGGGTAAAGAGTTCGTTCTGAATGTAATCTTCCATTTCGAAGAAGATCTTTTTCTGAGCATCGATATCCGCGGTGCTGGTCAGAACATCAATCATTCCATCCAACTTGGCATCTGCTGGTGAGATGGACATTTCTCCAGTCTTGTAGCGGCTGAAGTATTCTTGTAGTGCTAGTGGCCCATGAGCTCCATACGCTAGGTCCCATTTCACTGCGGAAGGGCCGTTCTGAGGATCCTTTGGTGCCGTCCAAAGCTGGGCACCAACATCTCCCTCAAGTTTTCGAAAATTCATCTTGACGCCGACATCACTCAAGTAGGCTTGAATGGCGGTCATTAAGTCAACAGTTAGTTGGTCACTGTAGTAGTAAACCATGTCAAGTTCCTGGCTCGAGTCCCAATTGGCTGCTTTCAGTAACTGACGGGCCTTATCTGGATCGTAAGAATATTTAGGAAGACCAGGCTTTTTGAAGGGGCCGTTCGGGATATGACTATCCGCAACGATGGCCTTACCTTCGAGCAGGGTTTCTTGAATGGTGTCCATGTCAATCGCATAGGCAATTGCCTGACGAACTCGTGGATCTGAAAGTTGATTACTGTTCTTGGGCATCGCCAATAGCTGAGTACTGAAACAAAGCGCAACAACGAGCGGCAAAAGAAATCGGATTTTCATTGGTTAACTCGCTTGAAAATTAACAGGAAAAAGATCATTAAGAAATCAATGCTTCATAGGCAACTCCTTTTCGTTGCGTTGTTGATTGGAGGTCTATCAATTGACTAATCGGGCAAAACCCGTGTGCTTGGTTTCGAACGCTTTCTGATCATAAAATTGCCCGGACTTCAACTGCTGATTGATTTGATCAAAGCAAGCCTCTGCTTTCTCAAAATAGTGATCTAGGTGACGCTCTTGATGGACAAGGGTGGGATTGAAACTGGATCCAGCCATGATTCCCTGCTGAAGCATCAAGCGAGTGAACAGGGTCATGATGCGGTTGGCTTGTTCGTGCTCAAAGCCAAGTTGCACCAACTCCGGACGTCCCTTGATAAAAGTTGGCAACCGGCAGGACTGTCCTAGCTCTAACCAGCGTTTCATGAAGTATCTACCAATCCAATGCAGGTGTGCTGGCACATCCAAGCGCATCATCTTTTCCACGGCAGCCAACGCAGCTGTGGGTCCAATTGATTCAGACCAATAGGCGCTGGAGATGAAGGTTCTCTCAAAAAATTTCATTTCCGAGGCTTGCCCGATCACTGCACCCATGGGATAGCCGTTGCTCAAGGCCTTGGCAAACACCGCAATATCAGGTGTCACCTTATACTTAAGGTGGGCTCCTCCTAGGCGAAGCCGCCAACCAATCGAAATCTCGTCAAAAATCAGCTTCGTGCCGTGTTGTGTCGCCAACTTTCGGACTTTTTCCAGGAATTGGTTTTCTGGCTCCACTCCACGAGTCGTTTCCATCACCACGGCAGCCAGTTGATGATGAGCGAAGATTTCTTCCAACTCAGCTAGCTGATTATATCGAAACGGCAACGCTGTGCCTTTCAAGCCGGCAGGAACTCCCAGTGGATCTAGTCCAGGAAGTAGATGATCTTGTAAGCCATTTGGGCCGTCCTCCAAATTGACGGCTAGATACCAGTCATGCCAACCATGATAACCACATATCGCTACCTTGTCCCGACCCGTGACTGCTCTCGCAATTCGCACAGCCATTGTCATTGCCTCCCCACCAGTTCGAGCATAGCGAACCATTTGAGCCCAAGGATGAATCTCCAGAAGGCGTTCTGCCAACCGCACTTCATCATAATTGGACAAGGAAGACATGGAGCCCAACTGAACTCGGCGTAGCACAGCGTTGTTCACATCAGGATCAGCATATCCAAGCAGGCAGGAGAGCACCGCGTTGGAAGCCATGTCGAGAAAGTGGTTTCCACCCTCATCGATGATCTCACAACCTGTTGCCTGGGTGTAGTAGGCAGGCCAGTAGTCGGGTGCCATCAACTCAGGTTTTTTACTGAGCAGTTGAGTACCGCCAGGAATCATAGTTTTTGCCAATTCATATTGCTCAAGGTTGCGCGCACTTTCATAAGAAGCGTCTAACCCTAGCAGGTGGAAGGCATTTTTGTAAAAGATATATTCCAGATCAGAGTCTTTCAGCGAGCATAGCTGCGCGGCGACCTGCAGCGCTAGCAAGGACTCAATACCCACCAGCGTGAATTCTCCAAAAGAAGAATCCTGACCAGTTGACGAACTTTGGTTCAACCACTTGAAGCCATTGGCGAGGCTGATAGCTTTTCCTCGCATCTGGGAGACAGGATAGTCTGAGCCATACATCAGCCGGGTGATGCCGGTTGCACGAATGATCGCTTCCATGGAGGTTGGTTCACAGACCGCAGAGCTATCAAAAAAGACGTTTTCAAACTGCCGCACTGCGTTCAATCCCTCTATGGTATTCTTTGCAGCAAATCCCCGGGCACAGTGAGCCAGAACCAATTTGGCATTCTTGAATCGGGATAGCTGATCTTGCAAGTAGCTCAGGTTGTTTGGGTCACTCAGCGCCTGCGCTTTCACCAGATGCAGCATGATGATTAGATTCTGTTGATCAGCGATCTCCCAGGCCCAGTCAGGTAAGAACTCTTCGATGTTCGCCTCAAAAGTATTATTGCGAGAGGCGTAGTGGTGGTAGCACTTGAAGCCACGGAAGGAATGCTGCTGTACAGTTTCACGTACTTGATCTGGATCATCAGTTGGTCCAATGATCATCAATCCATGAACAAAATCGTGCTTGTGCGATTCCTGAAAAATGTGTTCATTGGCTTCAGCAAAAGGCAGGTCTTTCAGCGGAAATGGAAAGGATAGGTACTGCTCCACTCGCTGCTCCAGCCAATGACTCATGGTTGAGCGAAGCGTCACGCCATCTGCTTCAACGGTTGTGGGTGTTTTTTGCAAATCAGTCAGGTTGTACAAATGCGTGTGAATATCAATGATGCGATTCGGCAAAAAATCAGAGAGTGTCTGCACAATCTGCTGGTCTGTGGCAGTGACTACATGCTGGCTCGGATCCAATAGCTGATGTTGTGCTGTAGAAAGCGCTACCATGCGGTCCATCCTCCGTCGATGACAAGATTTTGTCCAGTCATGTAGCTGCTGGCTGGACTGGCTAGAAACACGATAGCTCCTTTCAATTCATCCGGCTGACCCATTCGTTTCATCGGGCTTTTCTGTTCAAGGCGCTGTACCATCGCCTTAGGAGCACTCGGACCCGGAAATGGACCAGGGCTCAAGCTGTTGACCCGAACTCCCTTAGATGCCCAATAGACCGCTAAGTGTCGCGTCATCTGCAGAATGCCGCCTTTCAAGGTGTGATAGGCCACAGGACTAGCTGGAGAAACACCCTCATACGCATCAGGATACGACCCCACAGAACCATACATGGAACCTAGCATAATGATGGAAGTCTGCCGTTGTTGGGCAACCGCCAAATCACAGATAGCCTTTGCCAGGAAAAAGTAAGCCGAGGCATTAGACAATTGAACCTTGAATTCTTCTTCTGTGACTGAGTTCAAGTCGGCAGAAAGTGGGAAGTGGCCGTTGTTGACCAACGTATCAATCCTTCCGTATTCTGCTTGAACTCTTTGAATCCCAGCTTGACGGGAAGTCTCATCCAATTGATCCAACTGAATTCCCAAGTGAGTCTGCTGCACTGGTCTCGGCAATTGCTGAGCAAATTGAACAGCTTTATTCTCCTCACGACTACTGACCACTACACTCGAACCAGCTTCGGCCAAGCCCTGTGCAATGGCTTTCCCCAAGTGGCCACAGGCACCAGTCACCAAGCTCACGGTACCAGTGAGATCAAACAATTGTTGGATGGTTTTGCTTTCATTGATGCTGCTCATCCAACAACCTCTGCCAAACGGAGTTCTTGTTGAATGAATGGTTTTGCGCTTCGTTGATAGGCCTCAAATCTTTGCTGGTTACGTTGACAAGTAGCAGCTTTGAAAACCATCGCCAAAGCAGCTCGATTCCGGTCTGTGGTTTGGTTGCTACCTGCCCAGTGGATCGTCTCTGCGTGATGAATAACGGCATCCCCCGGGTTTGCAGTGACAGCAACTCCAATTTGTTGCTCTTTCTCGGTAAAATCCGTAATCGTTTGAGAAAAGCCCAGATTACCAGAAAGCTGGTGAGGGCGAATTCCCTGTAAGTGTGAGCCTGGAATGAAGTGCAAGCATCCGGTCTGGTGATCTGCATGGTCTAGGGCTAACCAGATTGTGAGTGCTTGGGGAGGCTCAAAACAAAAGTAAAAATTATCCTGATGTGGTGGTGTCTCGTGGAAATAATTGGGCGGTTTGTTGAACCACTCCAGTGCCAATGTAGGTTCAACTTTCTCATCTAGTAAAACACTAGCTAAGGAACTCCACTTGGTACTGATCGAATACGTTTTGAAAAATTCGTCTTCTTCAATTCGGTGGAGTTGCTTCAGTGAGCTTTTGTCGTGCTTGTTAGCGTAAAACGCATGCTCATAATTACGTTTTTGATGAGTAATTTGGATCAGTCTTTCAATGTTTTTCTGTACGTTTCTTAGTTCATTGGAGTCCAAAAAGTTTGGCACAACAACATAACCGTTTTGTTGAAATGCTTCTTTGAGTTGATTGATT
>PBZZ01000011.1 GCA_002730365.1 Deltaproteobacteria bacterium | reverse complement strand
AGGCTCCTATGTATCAGATGTCAAGTGTGGATATCTTTATGTCCCGAAACACACAAAAACCCACAAAAACACTTCGTGGCATGTTACAATTAGTACAGAAAGACAGAAAAGTCAAAAAAACAGAAATTTGACTTTTTATAAAATCTTAAAAACTCACTTTTTTGACTTTTTAAGTTTTTTCAGAAAGTTAAAAAAGTCATTTTTTAAAGTTTTTCATTTTTTATAATAACCACTGCGTGTATGTTTGTGAAATCTTATGAAAACCTTAGTAGTTCAGCTATTTTTGGGTTAAATTGTGATAAAAATGTAATAAATGTTACATATAAGAGTAATATAGACAAGAGTTATGCATTTGACTGCAAAAACGTGTCAGAATTCACTCAAAAACTAGATCTGGCACTTGAAAAGTCAGAATCAGTAGGGAAACTACTACATTCAGAGATCAAAGCAGGAAAACTAGTAGCAAGAAAAGAAAATATATAATATTAGTTACTATTAGGTCTAATATGGCACAATCTAACTTTTATGGCAATGACTACGACGCCAGATATCAAGCAAAACTAGAACAATCGTACTACGATGGTTATGATATCCAGAATATAGGTAGATCATCTAAAAAGAAGATTAACAGATTTAAGAAGCACAAAGACGATTACAGGACCAGTTAGATTAGTGGCACAAGACCTATAGCATTATGGTTTAGGTCGTATAGAATAGAGTTGTAACAAACAAAAAATTCTATGCGAAAGATTGAAAGACAGATGAACACCGCAATCAGATCCAGAAAGAACTGGGCGGGATCCAATACTACTGTTATGGTTGATCATAACGATAAGGCGAGGGTCTACCTACATGGAAACTTAATTGCTGAAGTATGTAATGACTTTGTAGCAATCTTTGACGGTGGATGGCAAACAGTTACAACCAAATCCAGACTTAACGCACTACTAGACGAGTTTCGTCCACACGTTGGCGTATGTCAGAAAAACTTCAACTGGTTTATAATGGTTAGGGGTCAAGCATTTCCATTCATCAGCGGGAGTCTAGTTTAATGGAAAACTTCAACGAGTTCATAAACTATTGTTTAGACTTCTACGGTGTCAATGGTCTCTATGATCAAGGACGCACCAAAGAACAGATAGCATACGCTACGCTCATGTATCTAGATTCATGTAACGATATGATTACGTGGGGTGACGGTGACAGTCTAGACCGTGAGCGTGTCAGGGATACAATGAACGAACTATACAATTAAGTCAGGGGGTCAACACAAAGACCCTCTTTTTTATTATAAAAAAAATTGAGCTGCTTGAGTACCGATCTTTTTCGTCTTCGGTGATACATCCCACCTCTCTTATACCTCTATTCTATACGATGAGGTATACAATTCAAGCTTGAATGTGCCACTAATAATATTGGCACAAGGTGTATTGTATCTTGTATAGGTATCGTGTACAATATTAGTATAACAAACAAATTTTTTATGCCTAATCATTGCTACAATCGGGTTTCATTCTATTCAGATAATGAAAGGGAGATCCAAGAAATCTATGACATTTTTGAGAATGGCACTAACCCAAAGACTGAACAAACAGTATTTGGATCATTCATTCCAGAACCTGACTGGACTAAGATTCCATTAACTGAGAATACTTTTAAAGAATACTCATGGGATAAACAGAGAGGTGAGGTTGGTGAATTGCCTGTAATGCTAGTTGACGAAGACAAACCATTTAGAAATGGACTTCGTTTTAAATCAACTGACGTTATGGATGACAGATGGTATAACTGGCGAGTTCAAAACTGGGGAACTAAGTGGGATTGCTATGACTTAACCATAGAGGAGGATGAATTACCTAATGGATTTCAAGCAACATTTAATACAGCATGGTCACCACCAGAAGACATTCATGCAGCGATCCGTGAGAAGTATCCAGATGTTTCTATCTCATGGTTTTATGATGAACCAGGTATGGAAGTCGCAGGATACCTATAAGGTGTGACAGTTGACAAACTGGTACAAAACCCCTTCACAGGGGTCTTTTTTATGTAATAATGAAGTATAACAAACAAAGGTTTTTATGTTCACTATTGAAACTTTCCCCGCTACAGTACAACAGACTACTGAAGACGAAAGAAAGGCACTAGACATCTGCGACTCTATGGCATATGTTTATGGATTTGCTAGAGTACTTAATCCATTAGGCGACATCATCAAGGAGGTTGCATAATGGCATACTTTGACGTAATCGGATTTTTATCCGATGAGGAACTACATCAGGTGTGGGACATTTGTGCTGAAGCACTAGAACGCAAGGGATGGGATTGCGACAATTCAGAATTATCCATCCGAGCATTTGATGAGAATTTAAAACAGAACGTGGACGCTGACACTGTATGCGACCCCGAACCCTGTGGAACTGAACACCCTTATTATTACGAGTTTTAAAATGGATTACACACCAAACGAACAGGCACTGTCAAACCTTATTAATGACATCACCAAGGCATTTTATTTTGTTGGTGAAGAGGACGAACCCCGCATATGTGACGGTGACATAAGACAGCTGGACAAAGCAGTCAAAAAGTTCAAAGCACACGTATGGACTAATGGATTAGACAGTTAACAAACTGGCACAAAACCCGTTGCATGCATTTAGCAGCGGGTGTATTATTATTATTATCAGCAACAAACATTATGAAACGAGTTGAACTAATCATGGGCAGGAACATTCCAGACGGTGGAAGAGTCAGTGACTACATGATGAATGAATTCATTAGAAATGAAATCATGCCACACTTTGAGTACGGCACCTTTATAGATGGTGAGGGACTATGGAAGGGTGAGTATGAGAAAACAAAAATATTCTACATTGAAGTAGAAGACATTGAAGCAACAGCAACAGCGGTATTACTTAGACATGTTGGGGATAGATATCGTAAGGCATTTAGGCAGGAATCAGTGTTGGTTTCTGAAGTAGAAACAAATACGAGTTGGGTGACATGACAACCAAACAACTCAGAAAACTTGCTAAGAAATACGGGTGGTCCTTCACCCGCATCGGCACCAAGCATTACATCTACCATAGAGGATCTAAGATCCTAACCATTCCCAAGGCATCCCGTGGATTCGTGGGACATAACATTAGTAAACAAATCACAGCACCAATTTCATGACAGCCAGAAATTTTCCTTATCACGCAAGACTTAAAGCACATGTGACACTTCACGAACTGGCACTACGTTGGTTGCGTATTCAATTCCTATAGGGTTATAATATGTGTATAACAAACAAATTTTTAAATCAACATGTTCAACAGAGACTTAACACCAATCTACAACGGAAGAGTATTAGTCAACGATTCAGCAATGCAGGATCCAGCAGTCAAGGCAGCATTGACAGAGATGTCAAAGAGAAACTTTGAACCGCAGGAAATCAACAAGTACGGAGTCTGGTACATCTCAGACAGACATTAAAAATGTACACTGAAGTCAGCCGCCTTGTGCCAATATTATTACTGGCACATTTCCTATTTCATTTTCCCACATCAGGGATTATAATATAATCATAACAAACAAACAAATCATGCAAACAGCAATCAATCTCACAGACACACCAAGAACAGAGTATAACGGATGGGCAGACTGGACAACATGGAATTGTGCTTTGTGGATAGGTGGGGACGAAGGTCTTTACAATGAAGCAAGATTTTCCAGATCCTACGGAGAGTTTATTCAAAGTCTGCAAGCAATGGGTATGAACAAAACACCAGACGGAGCAGACTGGGCAGAAGCAGACTTTGAAGAGATGCAGGAAATGATGGACGATTTATAAACTGTCACACAGTTTCCCTATTCTGTCAAAATAGGGACTATACTTAATATTATACAAACAAATTTGAAAACTATGTCAACAGCACATCACGAAGATCTATTACTAGACATCTATGAAGGTCTACTCTATGAACTGAAAGAAGCAGGACATGATATAACAAAGATCGCAGCACAAGAGGTTGCAGAGATCAGAGCAAAGCAAATCTTTGAGGAGATGGCACAATGAGAACAATAAGCGTGACCGACGGGCAACTTGAACTATTACAAGATTTGGTAATGTTCGCTTATGAAATGAACGTCCCAGAACAAAAGGGTTGGGACGTCCAAACCTACGACAACCTCGTAGATGAAGTGATGAAGTGACAGTTGAATTAGTGTCACAATGACCCGTAATATTCACTGTAACAATCCACAATTCTGCTTATTACCGACTATAATAAGTATATACAAACAAATTTAACAAACATGTTTTTTTACACAGATTCAAACGATTATCCAAGAACCCAAGCGGGTCTATTAGCAAGATGCTATGACGAAGTAGTAGCAGAAGCAAAGGACACAGGCGACTTCCCAATGTATGGCGAAGAAATGCTTAGACAGTCCGCACAGTGGAAAATGGAAGACATTTTAAGGGAGGTTGCTTAAATGTCATTTTTCAAACACGTTTCACTACATAAGTATGACCTAACCGACAAGGGTGTTACACAGGCATGCTACGACGAGATGAGAGCAGACGGTTACGACATAGTAATTACAGAGAAAGAAATGCAAGTGCTTGCCAGACACAGGTGCGAAGAGTTTAAGAACTACATGAGACCACTATTTCACGGAGCAGAGGACTAATGCCAGACAACACTTTTATATTTGACACGGTGTGGGAAGAGTACCGACATGAACACGGTTTCACAGTTGATGAGATGAACGAACATTTCATGTTCTCTGATGACCGTAGCATACATGACGAACTCATGGAACGGGTAGAGCATACTAAGTGGCAAGAAGCACAACGTATGGCATGGATGCAAGGCGAACCACCAGAGTATGAGAGACGAGTCCCCGAAGACTGTCCATTCTAGAAACAACTAGGCAGTAAGAACCTTAAATGACCGTGTATTGAACGTGGTGGTTGTAACGTAAGTCCTAACATCTTGACCCGACCAGTCAACAGTGCACAGACCTGTAACTCTGATAAGCATGGAATTTGCTAGAGGGGATCGGTCAATCCCCTTGCCAACCACACAAAACAAAGGGTCATCCAGTCAGACATAACATTGCCTTGAGCATCTAGTTTAACATGACGTTGACCCTAACCCCCTACCCCTGACAGTGTTTGTAATGTTGGGGGTTTTTTAAGGGGTTGCCGAGCGATGGGACTCCTACCCCTTCCCTAACCTACAAAAGTATCCAAACGACAGATAAATATAATTGAAAATGAAATTTCAAAAACCCCAAAACCGAAAAAATTTTCCTGGTAAAAAATCATGAAAAAAGTCGCACACCAATTCTTTGAAGACGACGGATTAGATTATGAAGACATGCTAAGTGACTTTGATNNNTTCTGTGACCAATTTGAAGANCGTGCATCCAACGCATATCATAAAGGAGATCAAAATAATGGACGAGTTNTTANAGAANCTGAACGAGCAGGAAAAGACACTCCTATGGCTGTCAGAGAAATTGAACANCTTGGANTNNCGGATGGAGAAGTTGGGCAATCCATCATTGATGTATCACCGTCCGACTTCTGAGGAGTACGAGACAGTTGCCCAGACATTAGACTATCTACATAATAATGTAGAAGGTCTCAAAGGTGACTTACTTAAAATTGCGAGAGCAGTATGACTATTCCAGCACCAGACAAATTACCTTATGATGATTGGTTTGATGATAATCCTCTAAAGGATTCAAAATATATTGACACTCCCTCATATGCATCATGTGAAATATCAGTACATCAACAGATGTATGATTTTTGTACTAGAATGCTTAGTAAAATAGGTGGATCCGAAAATGCTTATTGATGTAAATAAAGAAGAACTCAAAGTTATTGTACAACAATTATGGAAGAGTCGTAAATCAGAATCAAATGTAAAACCAGTATACGAGAAGATGAAACCTCTTTTAGAAGTTTGTAATTGTAAGGAGGAAGAATAATGTCTGGAATTCCAAATAGACTTATAGGACCTGATGCAGAAGATACATTAAGTATAGATATCAACTGTCGTTATAAAGCACAGGCATTAGGTGGTTCTCCTACAAGGAATACAAGAATTAGAATTAATAATGAGATTCCAGAAACATATGATGAGACAAGTACTCTAAGTTCAGTAGAAGGTAAACCATCTGCATTAGGAGTTGCTTGTATACTTGGTGTAAGAAAAATATTACCTAGCACTCCGAGAACTAATAATACTGTAAAATTTGAAGGTAAATTCCCTGCAGTGATGGGTGATTCAGTAACGCTTTTTACATCGTCAGGACAACAACTAAGACCGTTGACAGGACCTACACAATATGATAATATAATCATAGGATCTAGAATATAATATATGGCAAAAGCAAGAGGTGGATTTGGTGTAGCACAGACTGTAGAGTCTATACCAAAGAAAACAAGGCAGGGTCGTGGTCAACACACTAAGTATTCTGCAACTGCTAGGAACAAAGCAAAGAAGAGATATAGAGGACAAGGTAGATAATGCATGATTTCATCTGGGAAGGTGAGATAAGTGAAGATATATGTGATAAACTCGTAGAGTTTTATGATACATGTACATATCTGACAAAAAGAAAGTATCAGAGTAATCCTTTCAATAATGCGAAGGGTAATGGAAAAGACTCCGATGATTTACACTGTCATACTATGTTGGCAAAGAATGAAGAATGTTTAGATAATTATCTGAAGGAACTCATTCAGTGTGTAGATAAGTATTTTCATGTATATCCACAGGCAGGGCAGATAGAATGTCATGTCTCTCCTCTATTCAATATACAAAGGTATCAACCTGGTGGAGGATACAAGGTATGGCATTTTGAGAGAGGTGCACAACGTGAGAATCGTGAGAGGTATCTCGTGTGGATGACGTATCTGTCTGATAATCCTGACGGAGGCACTGAATGGATGTATCAGGACAAGTATGTTTCTGCTGTTAAGGGTAAAACTGTTATCTGGCCAGCAGAATGGACACACACTCACAGAGGTGTCATAGACGAGAAGAATGAAAAAACATTAATTACTGGTTGGATAGATATTGAGGGTGGGTTTGTTATCTAATGGATAAATTTATATACGAGTCTACGATCTCTGATGAGATCTGCGATGGTCTGATTGACTTTTACAATACCTCAGATCAATTTCAGAAACATGCTGGTCAGATCAGCAACCGCAAGGCAGAGTCTAATGACAAGGAATCTACTGACTTGAGTATCCCTGTAAATTTTGTTGAGTTTGATAAACGACTAGATGCGTACTTTGAGTGTTTGCATCAGAAGTTCGTATCATACTTTGATAAGTTTGAACAGGCAAGACTACCGTGCAAGATCTCTGAGGTCTTTAATATACAATGGTATCCTAAAGGTGGTGGATATAAGATCTGGCACTTTGAGAGAACCAACAATAAGCAC
>PBZZ01000010.1 GCA_002730365.1 Deltaproteobacteria bacterium | reverse complement strand
CAGAGCCCAACTGCCTGCTTGACTGAGACAGAGCGTTCATTGAAGTTACTTTCCACTGCAACAACGAACACCAAGTCCTGTGGAAGGCCCCAAGCTCGTAGTTCTCTGCGGAACATATCCATGTATCGCCCAGAACGAGCAAGTCCACGATTAAGAATGGAATGCTTGCGCTCAGTGTAGTAGCGTAACATTTGCTGCACTCGCTTATTGAGCTTGATAGGAATGTCGTAATATCTTTGATTTGCAATGGCCTGAAGCGAAGGTTTCCCTTTGCCTGTGCTGATCTGGTTTGAGGATTCTCCGGAACTGGGTGTTGGAGAACCCCACCAAAAGATTACTAGCAGAATTAGGAATTGCAGTGAGCGAAGTGTCATTGTCTCTTTGAAGAGAGCATTTTTATGAAAAGATTAACTAAAAAATCATTCCTATATACCTGATTTCTTGCAAGATAAATGACAAAAAAGAGAAAAGAGTTTTTCACTGTAGTTCAGCTTGTTGACTAAAGTTTTTCTTGCAAAAAAGAGATCCATTAGGTCAATTTAATCAAATTCGAATCCACTGGTACTTGAGTAAAAGAGGCTACATTGAATTCTTATACATTCCGGCGTCAAAACTATTTCGTTTTTAAAGTTGATCACGATCCCGTCATGCCTTCGGTTCATTTCTTATGGGGTAAATTCGATTTTAGGGCGATCTTAGAACGTACTGAGGAGTCGAAAGCAGTGGCTCAACCTGATCGTGGATTCAGGAACGAAAGTGACCAATACTTTGTGCTGAAAAGCTTGCAGAACTTGTATCGCATGGAGTGGTATGAGTTTGTCCGTCCAACGGCCCACGGCTTACAACTCGAGGAGACACTCTGGCAAAATAATGGTAAGTCTCATTATGTGGAATATCCTCAAGATCTGCAGGACGTAGCATGCTCTATCTGTGCCGTAGAAATGGACCTAAATCCGTTACAGCCTGTTGAACTAGCCTAATACCTAACTAATTTGACTACTTCATGAAATCGACTTTGCCTAAACGTAAGGTGCACATAGCAACCTTTGGTTGTCAGATGAACGAGTACGATAGCGATAAAATGCTTGAAATCTTGAATCAGGAAAATTATCAGTACACAGATGAGGCTGGAGAAGCCGACTTGATTCTGCTTAACACCTGCTCTGTTAGAAATAAGGCAGAGCAAAAAGTCTATAGCTTGCTAGGCCGGCTACGGAAACTGAAGCAAGCTAATCCTAAGCTAAAAATTGGAGTTGGTGGGTGTGTTGCCCAACAGGAAGGTCAGCAAATTCTTGCAAGAGAACGTAGTGTTGATTTGGTCTTTGGTACAGATAATCTATTCGAACTCCCTGAACTCTTAGCAGAAGTTGATCAGGGAGAGCGTATCGCAAGGACAAATCGTGTAGCTCCTCGTCAAAAAGTCAGAAATTTTATCCCAGAGGAAGTTTCTTTATCAAAAGGAGCTAACCTAAAGGCTCATCTTGCGATCACGAAAGGGTGTAATAATTTTTGCTCTTTTTGTATTGTCCCTGTGACGCGGGGTTTAGAGGTGAGTCGGGAACCAGAAAATATTTTGCAGGAAGCTAGAAATCTAGTTACTCAGGGAGTTCGTGAAATTTGTTTACTTGGGCAGAACGTCAATTCGTACAAGGCAGATGGTGTCGATTTTATCGAATTGCTAAGGCGAATGGACAAGATTGAAAAGTTGCAACGCATAAGATTTACATCACCACATCCCAAAGATTTTCGAGAAGAACTTGCGGAAGGATTTGCTGAGTTACCAAGTCTATGTGAACAACTCCACCTACCTCTGCAGTCAGGTTCAGATCGTGTACTGCGTCGAATGCGTCGCTGGTATACCTTGGAAAAATATCTGGAAAAAGTCGCTTTGTATCGCCGTTACGTACCACAGGGAACGTTGTCAACCGACATGATTGTTGGTTTTCCTGGAGAAACAGAAGAGGATTTCGAACAGACTTTGCAAGCAATCCAAACCGTTCATTACGACCAGATCTTTGCATTTAAGTATTCTCCACGGCCAGAGACACCTGCAGCGGCATATTCAGGACAATTGCCAGAAGAGGTCAAGGTCGAGAGATTACGCCGGCTATTGGAGTTACAGGAGCCGATTGTGAAAGCAAAAACTAAGGCTTTGATCGGTAGTCTGCAGGAGGTTTTGGTCGAAGGCCCCTATTTAAAGGATCCAAGTCGGCTCAACGGAAGGAGTCGAGGCTACCACTCGGTTGTGATTGCCAACTGTGACGCTGAGCCAGGAGAATTAGTGCCAGTTCAGATCACTGGAGCCAAAACCTACCTGTTGGAAGCAGAACCACTATCAAAATGATGAATCAACTTCAGATCGCCAGTCGAATAGATCTCGTTTGTCCAATCTGCCATGTCGATGGAGAGTGTGAGGCGCATTGTGTAGAAGCCTGGCAACAAGGAAATCGCCGTGATCATCTGCGAAACCTGTTGACGCCCTATCCCAATATTGCCCCGCAGTTGCTTCAAGCTCTTTTAGACACCCGTGCTACGCCAGAACAGGCTTTTGGCGACTGTACATTGATTGCTTGGAATGATGAGGTGCCAGCGACCTTCCTTCCGCTTTTCAATGGTACAGCGATGATCCACACTCAAGACTCTTTACAATGGTTTGCGCTTTTCCATCGTGAGGGGCCCAATCTTCTGGATCTGTACACCAAACGCATATTGGGGCAGTTGATGCGCAGCTATAAGATGCGTGAGATGATCCAGACGTTGCGTGAAGAAGACGTCCAGATGATAGTTCCTCGCACAGTAGTGAAGCGTATTAAGCCCACACAGCCCCCACTGGACCAAGCCCCTGAAATTCTGATTTCGCAGGGTGGTGTGGCCGCAAATTCTTCTGCTTATCAGGAAGAGGAATGGGCTATTGATTTGATTCGTAGTCTAACCTAAACATCTTCAATGGAAGAAGATGTTAAAATATTTGTTTGATATTTGCACATCTCTTATCATAAATCTGAAACTGGAGAAAAGAGATAAAATTATGAAATCATGGATTGTGTGGATGTGTTTTGGTTTACTCTATCTTGGAGTACAGGAAGCCGAAGCGCGGAGAATAACTGGTGGAAAGCCAATGGCGCCGCGGGGCCCAACCATTAACTATGAGCAGCTTCAGCAGCATCGAACACAGTCTCGTGCTGGTTATCAAAGTGGTTACTATGATCAAGCATACCGAGCTGAGGTTCGTAGAGGCCGTTCAGTTAACAGCATGGTGGAGAGCAATACTGGAAGTCCGCCGATTTACCCTCTTAATTACAGGTCACTCCGACGCTCGGTGTTGGAAGATGATGATACTCATCGACGGAACTTCAATCCATTCAGAGTGAAACCAGAATATGGGACACGCCCATCCAGTCGCCCACGCCCACGCTATCCTACCGAAGGTGTTAAATCACCGATCAAACTGTTCTGATTTTTCCTCACATTCCCCAAAAAATGTTGGCCTTCGAGGCCAACATAAACTAATCGCAAATCAAAAGAGTTCTGCAAATGTCCAGTCGTCTGTCTCAGCTACAGAAGTTGATTCAGGAATCTGAATTAGATGGCTATTTTGTGCCAACGACAGATGAGCACCTCAACGAGTATGTGCCCCTACACCACCGTCGTTTGGAAGCATTGAGTGGATTCAATGGATCTGCTGGCACTGCGATCGTTCTGCGAGAAGGACGATCGCAACTCTTTGTGGATTCTCGCTATCATATTCAAGCAGATGCACAAAGCGGAGATCATTTTGAAATCCGAAAACTAGGACTCACCGGAGTTCCAGACATCATGGAATGGCTTGCAGAGCAATCGATTGGGTGTCGTTTTGGAGTAGATCCGTTCACAGTTAGCCCACGGAGTTGGCGCAGTTGGTCGCAGGCACTGCTGAGTTGCCAGTCTGAGTTGGTACCAGTGCTTGGCAACTTGGTTGATCAGACTGGATCAATTGCGATATCTGAACGGGTAGAACCCAATTTGTTGCCACTTTCTTGGACGGGTCGTTCCACCTCAGAAAAGTTGACTGAATTGCGTGACCAATTGGACAAGCATCGGGCTACGCATTTCTTGTTGACTCAGCTAGATGAGATTGCCTGGTTGACTAATTTGCGTGGAAAAGATGTTCCTTGTAATCCAGTCTTCGAATCCTATGCGCTGATTTCCAAGACAGAAGCAATCTGCTTTTGTCATTTTCCTGCTAGTGTAGAATTGCAATCACTAACGGATTGGACGTTCCATTTATATGAGGACTATGCTCCTACATTGAAGCAATTAGCAGGGGATGATTCCGCATGTGTGTGTTTGGATCCGCAAGGGGCTACAATGGGCACCTTGCTGCTACTACAAGATCAATCTGCCCAAGTATTGGAAGCAGAAAGTCCAGTTATCATGCCGCGTGCTCTAAAGAATGAAGTCGAATTGCAGCGTATTCGCTACGCTCACCGACAGGCAGCAGTTGGAAAAATTCAGAGTCTTGCTAGATTGAAGCAAGCTGAGCGGAATAGTGAAAAGGTAAGTGAGCAACAATATGCTAGATGGCTAAAGTGCTACTACGAGAGACGGCCAGATTTTGCAGACTTGAGTTTTGAAACAATTGCTGGAGCTGGCGCCAACGCAGCGATTGTTCATTACAGCAATCCGAGTACAGAGAAAATTCTGACAGATGGTGAATTCCTATTGGTCGATTCTGGCATTCAGTGCGGAGGAGGAACAACCGATGCAACTCGTACGATGATCTGGGGAGAGCCTGATGCTGAGCAGCAAAGATGCTACACGAGGGTGCTGCAAGCACATATTCGACTTGCCCGCCAGGTTTTTCCTGAGGGTACGAATGGTGCTGTGCTGGATGGTGTGACTCGATCTTTGTTATGGAATGAAGGACTTGATTTCGGACACGGAACTGGTCACGGCGTAGGAGCTTTCCTTGGGGTGCACGAAGGGCCACAACGCATATCAGCCTTTGCTGGAGATGTTGGTTTTCAGTCTGGAATGATCATTTCTAATGAGCCTGGATACTATCGAACGGGTTGGGGAGGAATTCGCTTGGAAAATCTCTATGTTGTGCAGCCAGCTTTGCAGCATCCGAAGCATCCAGATGGTAAAGAGTGGCTTTGCTTTGACGCGCTGACCCTAATCCCTTTTGAGCGTAAACTAGTCTGCGAAGAGTTGCTTACAGAGGATGAATGGAATTGGTTACAGAACTATCACCAGCAAGTTTGGGAGGAGATATCGCCACTCCTCAATGAAAAAGGAGAGAAAGAGCATCTCCGTCAAGCTTGTGACTGGTCACAGCAGTCACAAGCAAATGTTTAGGATACTTGGTGGAAAATTTCCTGCAAGAATTTCTTTAGAAGACCAATTTATTCGGGAGTGTTCAAATAGGGTGCATGTCCACAGCTGGGAAGGGTGAATAACCTTCCCATTGGCCCTCTAGTCGTCATTTGTTCCGCAACAATAGAACTTATTATATCATAAAATTCACCTCGAAGAATCATTGCTGAACAACAGATCTTCTCATACATCTCTCACAAATCTCCCCTTGGGGTGCCTGGGCAGAGGGCTCTGATGAATGTACATCGTAGTGAATGGTCCATCTACCATCATCTTTTCTCCTAGCTGAGGAAACGGCCAACTCCTGCTATTCCGGATCACTAAGCCAGCCAAAAGGCTGGTAGACCTACTGAAAGTACTGCTTCAATTCCTGAAAATTGTTGAAAGTCGGGTGCCTGAAAACGTACTTGGTAATCCGCCGAATCGCTCCGTTGGGTAACTCCGACTGATATCGTTGATCACGGAGTCCTACCAAGTACTTCTGCAAACTGGTGGCTCCAAGCAGTATGCCTATGATCCCAACCATCGAAGTTCCGGTCCAGCCACAACGCTTTATCTGAAAATGCTCTAAGAGGGCAACTGCCTGTTTCACGTAGAATGGGACGGTATATTCTGTCATTGGATCTTGTGCCCAATGTGAGCGACCTCGTCTAAGAGTATCAGGGATAAATAGGTGATAGTGTGGAGATAGATGAGCAGCCAGTGCACGAAAGTCTCTTCCTGTGCGTGTCAATCTGTGCTGAAGGACCATAGGTTCACTCACAGCACAACAAATAGTGAGATTGAGGAGTTGTTATATTTCTGAGTGCAGGGGAATTGATTTGCGAAATACTGGTTAGCCCAGGCAAAATAAGAGTGTTTCAATAGTTTGCAGTGGGCTTTATTTTGCAGGAAGTGAATTCAAGGAGAAGTGAATAATGGAGTTGGCCCAAAGGCAGTGTGTGCCATGCCGAGTCGGTGTTCCACCACTCAAAGGAGAGGCGCTAGAAATGCTACTCCAAGAATTGCAGAATGGCTGGAAAATGATCAACAACCATCATCTTCAGAAAAATTATGTTTTTCCCTCTTACCAAGAGGCTCTTCGTTTCACGAATTTAATCGCTAATCTAGCAGAATCAGAAGGTCATCACCCTGAGTTGATACTATCCTTCTGCAANGTACGTGTGAGNTATTGGANNCANAANATTGATGGCTTGGTGGAGAGTGATTTCATCATGGCTGCCAAGAGTGACCTGATTNANGCAAANGAATTTNCTGCTACCTGATGTGAGATCTTGTCAGTTCCACGATATGTNGCCAAAGCCTGCTTCGGGCTCTTCACGCTGATCAATCTAGTACTGCTGACTNGTACAGCANTACTGGGCTATCTTGTNTTCNTAGCTCCTGCCCCNCATCTTGATCGNAAAGCGATCCAGCAGCGTCTGCTTACNGAAACAANNGTCTACTATCGTGATCAACGCACGAAATTAGGCGCCTTCTACGATCAAGTCCATCTTCTTTACCTGCAGGCCAACCAGCCAACTCGGATTGATTCCGATCTGGATGCAGTGATTCCAGAGACATTTTTCGATGCAATCATTGCCAGTGAAGATCAATCTTTTTACCAGCATATCGGTGTCGACCCTATTGGAATCCTCCGAGCGTCTTGGGCTAATTTGCTTGCAGGGCGTGTTATTCAGGGAGGTAGTACTCTCACCCAGCAGACTTCAGAACTTTTGTTTGAACATCGTCCGGAACATGGAGAGGATCGTTGGGCAAACAAGGCACTGGAGACACTGGATGCCCTGCGTTTGGAAGCTCGCTACAGTAAGAGAGATATTCTTGAATTCTATACCAATCTCTTCCATGTGCATGGAACAGGGCAAGGATTGGCGATTGCAGCCCGTTACTATTTCAACAAAAACGTCTCAGACCTGAATCTTTCTGAGGCTGCCTTCATTGCTGGTTCGGTTAAGGGGCCGGCAAACTACAATCCCTTCAGAACTCAGAATCCAGAGGAAATACAGCGTATTGTTGAGAGAGCAACAGAGCGTCGAGACTATGTCTTACGGAATATGATGGAAATGGAGTTTATTTCTGAGGAGCGTTTTCTGGAGGCGTCTCAGGATTTGGTAGCTTTTCGACAAGGATCTTTCCGTTATCAAGATAATCACCAGATTGAGGTGGTCCGCCAGCAGATGAACGAGGAGCCATTCCACTCCATTTTACAGGACTATGGTGCGGAGGGGGTGGAGAAGGGAGAACTCCGCATTCAGACAACACTTGATCCCAATCTCCAATATCTTGCGCAGTTTGAGTTAAGGCGACATCTCTCTCGCTTAGAATTTCAGCGCAATGGCTATGCTGCTCCAGTCACGCATCCAGAGCCATCCTCATTACAACCTGAATCCGGAAACTTCTACACTGGCCGAATTGAGGAGGTGCTGCTGGGAGATAACCCGAGCGTAAAAGTTCAAGTAGGAACTGATCGTGCGGAAGTGCGGGGCTTGTTATTGGAAGAGTTCGTTCGTCGAACAAATCCACGAGCACCCAACAAACTTAGAAAAAAAGATTTTCAGCAAGCACTTGCGAATCTGAAAACAGGCGGACCAATTCTGGTAGCCTTGCATCAACGTGATAATGCAGGGTCTGTTTGGCAGGCGAGCATTGAGCAGCAACCGACCCTCGACGGTGGTGTGATGGTTTTGCAAGAGGGTGAGGTTCGGGCTTTTGCAGGTGGATTTGACCCTCGTGGATTCAACAGGGCAATGCAGGCCTATCGTCAACCTGGATCAACCTTTAAACTGTTACTGTACATGGTGGCAATGGAGTTGGGTTGGAATCCGTTGGAGGCCTTGTCCAATGAGTATCGAGTTTATCAATGGCAGGGTGAGGTCTATATTCCCAAGCCCGATCATAATCCACCAGACAATCAAAGTTCGATGGTCTGGGCTGGTGCGCTTTCAGAGAATCTCGCTAGTATCTACTTGCTAGAACACCTGCTCGATTACTTGGACCTGGAGCATTTCGAACGACTAGTGGAATTTACCCGCTTTGCACGAGCAGAGAATGAAAGTCGCGCAGATTATGTTGTCCGGTTGCGAGATACTCATGGGATCATTGATACTCAGTATCGAATGCAACCGTACTTGATGGAGGCGGCTCGGCAAGAACTTTTACGCAACACTGCCTTTGAACCACCTGAAGAGGAACAGGCACTGCGTAACCTTTATCATGGTCGGAACTGGCGTGCTGAGGTGCGCTCACGCTTGCGTTCAGGTTCTGCCCGTGTGGGCCGCGAAAGAGAGTTATTGGAACATAACTTTTTGCGCCTCCAAGAGGTGCAAGAACGGTTACGGCAGCAACTGGTACAAACAGAAGATGCTTTCCTCAACGGCAGTTTTAAAACGGATGATCAGGTGGCTGGAGAGTGGATTCAAAATTTTTATGTTCATGAAAGTGCGCTGCGGACAGATCCTTACAACACCCCTATACCTCCACGGTTAGCCTACGCAGAGAACCCTCGTGATCTTACAAAAGGCTGGGTTCCTATAACTCCCTATCGCTTCCGCTTGTACAATCAGGTCTGGACTTCGAATCAGCGAGAGCGCTTCTTTTCACCACCCAATATTTGGTTGCACGGAAAGATCCGTTCCACGATTTTTCAGGGGCTTGAAGACTTGATGCAACAACGTCAGCAGGATGTATTGCGCCAGGAGCCCTATTCAACGGCACGTCTTTATTGGAATCATGACTTCAGGATGCTGCTTTCCCTACAGACGGTTGTGGAAGTAGCAAAACTCCTAGGTGTTGAGAGCCCGCTTCAGCCGGTACTTTCGTTTCCACTTGGTGCGAATGACGTAACGCTACATGATCTGGCAATGCTCTATCAGTCGCTGGCCACAGGTCAAGTTTTTGGGGATTCAACATCACCCAAAAATCATTGGTCATTGATTCAACGGATTGAAGATACTGGGGGCAGAACTATTTACGAAGCAGATCATCAATCTCGTAACATTCTGGATCCTGTTGTCAATCGGGCTTTGCAAGAAATTATGCGTTCAGTAGTTGAGTACGGAACAGGCCGAAGAGCAAAACGCTTTCTACAAACAGAGTATGTGCGTGAAAATGGAAAACAAGTGAAAGTACAAATCCCTGCTCTCGGCAAAACGGGAACTGCCAACAATTATTCAAATGCGACCTTTGTTGGCCATCTGCCAGTTCCAACACGGCAGGGAATGCAAACCCAGGGAGGATATACAATCGCCGTCTATGTTGGCTCAGATCGGCCTGGAGAAGCCGAAGCAACTGCAAATCGGTTCCGCCTGACAGGTTCCAGCGGAGCTCTGCCAGTTTGGTCGCGTATCGCCTACTACTTGATTCAGACTCGCGAGTACCAAGAACGCCTACAAATCTATCATCCCAATCTCAAGTCGCTCGAAGGAAAGCTACTTCTAAGTTATGCGACATCTCCTCCGCTCAATGTAAACGATAAAAATGGCTTGCTGGAGGGAGATGTCACGGAGCGCAACGCAGAAGTTTTCTTACCACTGCCCGACTCCAAATTACCCCGGGAGATTCCGCTGTTTTCCCGCTTGCTAGAAGGTCGATCACAGACTTCAGCGGAGGGTGTCTGGAAGGAGGGAAGATGGATTACCGCAATGAAGCAGCCACAATTGATGGGCAGCACGAGTGATACCGACGTAGAGCAAGTGCCGAGATAGATCATCTGGGCCATAAGTTGAAGCATCCGCATCCACTAAGAGCACATAATCAAATTCAAGTCCCTTGGTTTGTGAAATATCAGTGACTTCAACTCCAGCCCTGAAAGAAAAATCCTGATCAGCAACCAATCGTAATCCTGTTATCTCAGCTCGTTCTAACTGCTCTGCAATTTTTCGAGCCTCTGGTAGCTCACGTGTAAGTACAACCACACTAGCTGAAGGCTCTCTCCTGAGTAAACTACCGAGACTATCCACTAGAAACGCAATCAACACTCCTGGATGCTGAAAGCCAAACCGTTCCACAGGCGTGCCATGTCTTGTAGCTTCCCATACTGTATTTACACTTAGATGGCCAATGACATGTTTGGCAACCTCCATAATTTCATAGGTAGACCGGTAGCCAATTGTTAGCGGTTCCATTGCGGTAACTTCCACACTCAGGGCCTCTAACATGGTATCCCAGTCCTGATAGCGATTTCCTGCCAAAATACGTTGATCCATATCTCCAGCCAACGTTACGCTTCTACGCTCTGGAGGCGTCATTGAGAGTAATAACTTAAGCTCTGGAATACTGAAATCCTGGACCTCATCCACCAGCAAATGATGATACTGCAGTAATTTATTCTTCCGACCACGGAGAGGTCCCGTAGTCAGTTGGTAAAGCAGCAACAGTAGAGTGTCGTCTTCTTCATCTAGGGTTGGCAATTCATCGCTGAGACTCTGATTTTCTAGCCAACCTTCGGGCGTTTCTCCATCTTCCTCTACTCTTTCTCCAACGATGACCTGACGCCGCTGGTAACAACGTACATTCCAACTCCAAATTTCTTCGAGTTGACTTTTACTGAACGAACCTGGAGCAAAATCAGTGATTGCTTCCTGTAAGGCTCTACGTTGAATCAGCGCATCATTCCAGAGTTGAAGAGCTAATGCTTGAGGGCTCTTGAGGACATCAGGACACCAATCTTCTACTAGGCGTTCTACTCGCTGCCGGATTGAGGAATCGGGCGTAGGTGGTAGATGTGTAAGGGTTTCTTGCCCCTGGGTCCATTTCAACAGGCGAGATAACCGATCGTTCACTGGAGATTTGGCAGAACTGTTCCACACAGTGATTACATCGCCCCCGTTGGTCAATGAACTAAACAATTTCATCAGGGTAGCCTGAAATCGTTCCAGTCGATGCTCTAGCTCCCTAGCACACCAAGCAAGAATGATAGGGCTTCGCTTGAACTCGATTACCCTCACGGGAGTATTTTCAGCATAACGAGAAGGCAGGTCTGGGAAAAAACGTTGACGTAACTGGGCAACCCATTCTTGAAATACTTTTGCTTCTACATCATTGACTCCTAGTGAAGGTAGCAGCTTGCTGATGTACTGGGCGAGGGCCCGGTTGAAAACAATCGGTAGGATGCTATTGCTGTTGAAGTAGTTTGACTTTTGCGTCATCAGGTAGGCGAGTCGATGTAGAGCCACTGTTGTTTTGCCCGAACCAGCTCCACCCTGAATAAGAATCACTCCAGCTTCTGGCTGACTAATGATTTCAAACTGCCGTTCATCAATTAGTGCTGTGATTTGTGGTAGGTGCTTATCCAGTCGATACGGTCCAATTTCATGGACTGGTCGGGTGGCACTGCCACTTCCACCACTCAGCTCAATCCTCGTCTGTTCCCACTGAAACCACTGACCGTCTTCAAAAAACCACGTTCCTTGTGGACAACTGACACTGCGTAGAACTCCATCTTCGATACGGACCAGTCTTCTAAGTAAAAGCCGTCCTTCAACTTCACGCCCTCCCAACTCTTCAATATATTCTTCCTCTTCCTGGTAACGATAGAAAATTTGACTAACCGGAGCCTTCTTCCAATCGACTATGGAGCAGGAGAGATGGCCTGAGAAGAAGTTCTGGTTGCCAAGCAATAGATCTCGCGTCTTTCCCTGCTCCTGTAAGCGCATGTGGGCAAAATATGGGGAGTGCCAGTGAAAACTTCGATTCCGTGGTGTCCGCTCCTGTTGACGTTGAGCAAGCAGAACCAGTTGCTCAATTTGGGTGGTCAGCGCAGGTAAATCTTCTGGATGCGCTTCACTTAGAGAATCACGCAACTCGAGAATGTCATCGTAGTAATTGGGGTCAGCTTCATCAGCTTGATCACGCAAGGCTCCTTGTTGAACTTGTTGTAATAAGTCCAACTCTTCACACACTGCGTCCGGGAGAGTAGCAACCGGTGTTCGCATAACAGGTAACGAGTAAGAGGTCTAGAGGGACGTGGGTGAGTCTTCAGAATGAGTAGTCTCAGGTGAAGCTTGCTGCAGGAAATATTGCCCGATGAATAGATCTAGCATGGCGATCACTGCTTCATCGAGATGTTGCACGGTCCAGAGTATGATTTGCTCCCCTTGTGAAGCCAAGGCAACATCAGTGAAGTGAGATACGTATTTTTCGAAACGGGTTGAATCACGATCCTGCCCGGAAGTAGTAGCTTCATCTACAAACAGATAATCTGATAAGTCACCAACTCTTTTAGTATGGCCGAAAATGATTTGCCCATAATGAATATTGAGAGTTGGAAACTGTTTCGCCTGTTGGCAGGCATCTTCCAAGCTGTTTGGCAATCCATCAGAGAGATGAATCACCACTCGATGCCCTTCTGTTTTCCCAAGCAACTGCTGAGAAAATGAAAAGATGGCATCGTAGGCAGTTGTGCCGCCTGGTGCAATGAAATTCTGAAAATTATTCATCACGCCTTGAGCACCGTCGCTATAGGGTAAAATACTCAACGTAGAGTCAGGCAAATAGGCTGGCAGAGTTCTCAATAACTCAGCACAAACCAGATTAGAGAGCTTAAAGATTTCTTTCTCGAAGGTAGAAGCACTCATGTCCAACAGAATCATCACATGGTGCGGTACACTCTGAATCTTGGGAAGCGTAGTTTCCTGAAATAAAGAAGGAAGCTCTCCCTGGTTTTGCATCTCCAGTACTTTCTTGGCAACATCGGACAGGGCCGCTTCCATCACTTGTTGATCATGAGCAAACAGGCTTTCCTCCATTGAAATTAGTGGAGGATCGAGTAAATCAAACTTGGTTGGGACTTTAAACTGGAACATGTTCTCTTCTGCCTGCTGTCGTAGTTCCTTACTCAGGCTTGAATTCTTATTTTTGCTTTCAAGGGTTTGTTGACGTTGTTGATTAATAATTTCCAAAGCGGAACGATATTCTTGTAGAAGTTCCAGGCAAATTTGGTGTTTGAGTACGCAAGCGAATTTTTGTTCCCAGTTTTGCTTGGGAAGTGGCTCTCCCTGAAAAAAAGGAATACGACGACCTTGCCGTAGGTGAATCTCAAAGTCTGGGTCTAGTTTGCCAAAGCGAAACCCAAGGTTTGATAGACGCAAAATCTCATGAACGCAGAGCAGCACACGTCGTTTGGGAATCACAAAATTGATTCCCATAATGCTGACTTCTTGAAGACATTTTTTCAGAAGTTCGATATTTTCTGATGAGTCACCCGCATACTCAGTGAGTAGAGAATTTTGTAATTCCTGACTGCGACGAATTGCCGGTGCTAGTTCTATATTTCGTAGGTGTTTTCCTGCTAATTGGCGTGTCTGCGCACGCAGGTCTGCGTGAGGTCGGGGATCAAGTCGAGGTGGTGCTGGAGAAGCGTAAATGGTGCTGTTCTTCAAGATTTACTTGCGCTGTAAAGAGTATTTGTTGGGTTGTTTTGATGAGAAATATATACAGGAAGGGTTGGTCTGCTTTGTGCTTTTGTAGATCTTGTGTGCGCCAATGCCTTAGGCCGGATGCCTTAGCAATTTTTCTTCCGCATACCAACGGAGTTTGTTCATGGAGACCATACTACTCGGTTTTTGTTTGATTTCCCTGATGATCACAGGATTGATCGTTGTGGTGGAAGTCCTCCGAGAGCGCAAAAGATTTTCAAAGCTTTCTGAAGAAGTAGAACTGCGCCAAGAGTTGCGTTCTCTGTCCAAGGAAAATTTTCAAGTAGTCGAGGAAGAAAGCCAACCTCAAATTAGTCAAAGAGTCTTCGATGTTTTGCGACAACAACTGAGGATTTTTGGCTATCGATCTGAAGAGCAGCAGATGCTCTTTTTGAACCGTCTGCTAGGCAGCGATCACAAGGTTCTTTCAGACCTAAGTCCACAGGAACTGCGCCAGGTATTTGCGGAAATTCACCGTTACAACGCCTCTCCCATGAATTATGATACTCTTGCGCAAAGCGCCTAGGATTCGAATTTCTGCCAGTTGCTGCGGTAATGTTCCGCTCTGCTGACATAATAGGCACTTGCCTGACGAATCTGTTCAAGAATCTCGGGCCCATAGATTTTCTTCACCTTGGCTGGTGAACCAGCTACTAAAGAAAAAGGAGGAATTTCGGTTCCTTCCAGCAACAGACTTCCCGCTCCAACGATACTTCCCTCTCCGATTCGCACACCGTTCATCAGGATAGCTCCCATCCCGATCAGGCAGTCATCTCCAATCGTACAGCCATGCAAAATGCAGCGATGACCGACTGTGACCCGAGTACCAACCTCTAAAGGAAAGCCTGGATCAACGTGACAGATGGTTGCATCTTGTACATTTGTTTCTTCGCCAATCACGATTTGATCAGAATCTCCCCTCAGTACACTTTGAAACCAAACAGAACTCTTGGCCGCCAGCCGAACATTACCAATGATCTGTGCGCTCTCTACAACATAAGCGCTGGCATGTAATCTTGGATAATTCTCGCCTAGCGTAGATAGAGTCATTTGGATTCCTTGATTCTGCGAGCTACTCCCTTTTCTTCCAGTTGTACAAGCATTGCGCTGAGTTCATCACTCTTCAATCCAGATTCTCTTTCCAGTTCTTGCGAACTAATCTGGACAAGATCAGCTTTTCCCCTTACTGCCGCTCCACAGAGTGCAGCAAATAATTGATGCTCCTTCTGACCCGGTGGACTAAACAATCCAAGGAACTGATTCGGATTGATTTCCCAGAGTTCCTGGACTTGCTGGAATTTCATAGATGATGGTCTGAAGAGGAAGATTTAGAGATACTGTTGAGAAATCTGCTGACGTAGTGTTGGAAGTATTCTTTCAACATCCTGTGAATTTGGATGGATTTTTTGCAGAGACTCATAGGTTGATAAGGCCTCTAAATAATCCTGAAGGCGCATTTGAATCATTCCTAGGCCAGAGAGCGCACCAAAGTGGCGAGGTTCTAAGACAAGAGTTTTCTTGATGTCAGCAATTGAGCCGATTAGGTTGTCTCTGTAGTAGCGAACGGTGGCTCGCTTGTTCCAGGCCTCTGCCCAGCCAGGAGCTTTTTCGATCAATTGAGTAAATAACAACTCAGCCTGCTCCAAATCACCGTTTTGCATGATCTCGGAAGCTGCTTTCATGGCTTGTGTGAGCTGTGAGTCCGGATGCTTTAACCAGATCGTCCAAATGTTTTGAACAATCGGACTTGCCGTGTAGGAGGTTTCCGCCTGTTCGAGTTGGCTAAAAAGATCAGGCAATTCTGGATTACGTTGGTCAGCCTGCAGACCGCTCCAGCCAATAGCGAAACTTAACAGAAAAGGGATAATGAACTTCATGAGGTCTCCTGTCTCAAAAAACAAGTTGTCTAATCTGACTAAAATTACCCTTGACCAAGCATTCCGTCGACTTGCTCCTGCATCAATTCTGCGCTGACNCCCCCAATTTGTTTGAAACGAATCTTTCCTTGAGGATCGATAAAAAACGTTTCTGGCACCCCATAAATACCATATTCCAAAGCGATGTCACCACCGGTGTTATCAAGGCCAAGGAAGTACGTTTTGTTAAACTGTCGTGCAAAAGCTTGCGCTTGTTCTGATTTGTCCTGAACGGCTACGCCGAGGATGTGAACCTGAGGAGGAACTGTTTCGCCGTAACGCTTGTGAAAAGCTTCTAGAATGTGAGCTTCTTGTTGGCATTCAACACACCAGGAAGCCCAGAAATTCAAGACTACGGGCTTACCGCGTAGAGTGCTTAGTTCAACGGATTCCCCGTTCCAGAGATTGACGAGTTGAAAATTTGGAGCTTCATGACCAATTAGTGGAGAAGGAACCTTCTTGGGGTCTGTGGTGAAACCAAAAGCGAACAGACCAATCAATCCACCTAAGGTGGCCCAAACTGTCCAGAATTTCCATGACTTCCACATACTCAGCCTTCAGCGGCAAGGTACTGTTGACGCAATACTTCCTGGCGCGAGGTCAAACTGCGTGGTCTGTAAGTTAAACAGATACCGATACCCAGAGTGAATACGGGAAGAGCCATCCAGGCCCAACCAACGAGCGGGTTGACATAAGTTTTGATTGTCACTAATTCGCTGTCAGCACCAGATTCACTGGAAAATATCAGGTAGAGGTCTTTCAGGAATTCTCTTCGTAGTGCGATTTCAGTCAGGGGCTGTGGTTGGGTTGGATAGAAGCTTTTGGCAGGCTTCATCACTTCCAGCAACTGTTTGTCCTGATCATAGACTTCAATGATCGCAGCTCGGTGGGTGGCGTTGCGTACCTGAAATTCTTCAACACCAGTGAACTTCAGATAGTAGGCGTTCAGTGGCATCATTTCTTCGCGTTCCAGTGTTAGGTCGCGTTCTTCGCTGAAGAACGTGCCAGCAAAACCAAGGAACATCAGCACTACTCCCAAGTGAATCACTAATCCACCGTAGCGACGCTGGTTGCGCTGGAAGACATGAATCAATCCTACTAGAGGTCCAGTCTGTAACTGCTTGCCTTTCACATGGGCTGCCTTACCAACTTCAATCAGGATGGTGACCGTGACAAAGATAGCGATCCAAAAAATTGTAAATGCTTCCAAATGAAAGGGTATGAAAACAGCTAGGATGACAGTTCCAACAGTTGCTGTAATCATTGGGTTCTGAAAGTTTCTACGTATGCTTTTTTTACTCGATTTCCTCCAGGCAATCACAGTCCCAATACCCATTAAGAAAAATAGAACGTAGCCCATCGGCGCCATGATCGTATTGAAAAACGGTGCTTGGATGGACAATTTTGTACCACGAATCGCCTCAGCAAGCAGTGGGAAGGTGGTTCCTAGCAAAACGGTGAATGCCATTCCTACAAAGATAACGTTCTGAGCAAGAAAGGCATTTTCACGACAGAGCACGGCTTCCATCTTGTGTTCGGATTCCAGCATCTGAATGCGGCGAAAGAGCAGCGCAAAACCGACAACCAAGACAACAGCGAGGAAGACTAGGAAGGCAGGACCAATTTCAGATTGGGTGAAGGAGTGAACTGAATTGACTACTCCAGAACGGGTCAGAAATGTTCCGATGATGGTTAGCCCATATGTGATGATGATCAACACAACATTCCAGATTTTGAGCATGTTGCGCTTTTCCTGGATCATCACAGAGTGTAGGAAAGCTGTGCCTGTCAACCAAGGCATGAAGGCAGCGTTTTCAACAGGATCCCAAGCCCAGAAACCACCCCATCCTAATTCTTCATATGCCCATTGACCACCAAGGATCAACCCCATCGAGAGGAAATACCAAGAGACTAGGGTCCAGCGGCGAGTGGTCAGTACCCACTCATTGTCTAATTTGCCTCGAATCATTCCGGCAATCGCGAACGCAAAAGGCACACTAAATCCGATGAAGCCCAGGTACAACGAAGGTGGATGAACCACCATGGCAATATGCTGTAGCAATGGATTCAGTCCTCGTCCTTCTGCAGGAATGGTTGCTTGCAGATCCAGGGGATTGGACCAACCGAGGAGCAAAACGAGTAGAAAACAGAGGATTCCATTCAGAGTGGCGATTACATATGGGATGATTTCTCGATTGCTATACTGGTAGCGAAAGGCAACGACCATCGCGAAGAAACTCTGAACCAAAATCCAAAATAGCAGTGAACCTTCCAAGCCTCCCCAGAATGCCGTCACCTTGAAAAACATGGGCATGTCAGCGCTGGAGTTGCGCCAGACATAGAAGATGCTGAAGTCACTGACCACAAGTGCATGGATTAGCACTCCAGAGGCGACTGCAATTAGAAAGAAACTGATGATGCTGGCATTTTGTGCAGAACGAATCAGGTTCCAGTTGTTTGTTCTAACACCCAGATGGGGTACAACTGTGCCGTAGAGACAAGCAGCAAGAGCGATCATCAAGGCGATCGTGCCAAGATCAGACATCTCTAACTCCGTTGGTGTTTAGCTTATGAGATTATCGTTGGTAATTTAGCGTACGGGGAAACAGCTCCTGCAACGCTTTTGAGATTTGTTTTGCAACAAGAGCTTTAGTCAATGTGTTCGAAGACCTGTGCCTTGCCTTGCTGGTCAAACCACAGCACGTCATATGTATCTTTTCGTGTTGGATGCTCCATTCCCGGTGAGCCAATGGGCATTCCTGGTACAGCCAGCCCTTGAGCCCCAGCTGGTGGGTCAGCAAGAAAACGAGCGAGTGTCTTTTCGGGCACATGTCCTTCAATGATGAAATCTCCAATGATGGCAGTGTGGCAACTGCGCAGAGAACTGGGTAATCCCATCTGGTTTTTGAGTTGCTCAATGTTGTAGGTACCTTTGCTGGTAACCCGATATCCCTCATCACGCAGGATATTCGCCCACTTTTCACAGCAGCCACATTGTGGATGCTTGTACATCGTAATATCTGAAGCCCAAACAACAGAGCCCACCGTTAGTGATAGTAAGAATAGAAGTTTACTCATCAGTGTTTTCATTGAAATTCCGTGGTTAAGAGAGGATGGAATGAAACTCAGAATTGATCAGTGTTGTACCATTTCTTTGTGTCGATTCAGAATTTCTTCTGGCCAGAGTGATTTGAAGTAATGGATGCTAGCAACAATATCGGAATCACTGAGTCTTCCAGCAAAGCCTCTCATTGGGGAATCTTCCGCAATAGAACCTTCCTGAATAATTCTAAACAGTATTTCATCAGGATGATGCCAAGCGTGACCGGTTCCGTTGAGAGCTGGGGCTAGGTAACCTCCTTGATCCTTCGTACCTCCCAGCGGACGTTGAAGGTTTTCTCCTACAGCCTTCTCTCCGTGGCATGCCGCACAATTTGCTGCGAATATTTGTTCCCCTTTACCAACGCTCTCACTGCTGGGCGTCTGTTCCCAAATTGGCTTGGAAAATAATGACCAGGGTTCAAACAAAAATAGTCCGACAATCAGTGCTAGTAAAAGGGCAATCAGTTGTCTTCTCCTTAGAACAAGCTGATTCTCCATCATATCGCTGCTCACAACCAAAAGTTTCTGTTAAATCGCATAAAATTTGGGTAGCGAGACAGCCTAAATTCGGAAGACACTATTTCTAAGAAAAATATGTTTGAAAACAGGCTGGACTGAGTCTGTAAAACAAGTGTTGGTTGTGGGAAAATCAGTTACGATTATAGTGAACTGAGGGGCAAAACTAGCAAAGTTGTTTGGGTCAGGTAATTTTGCTTTCCTGCGAAGAAGACGGGCTTCTTGGTTGTCGTGAATGCATCGAATTCTATGAATCCTGCTGTCAGCTTGCGAATGGCAACCGAATCCAATTGGTGAAAGAATTGACTGATCTTGATTCGCCAGAGTCGGTAAGTAACAAGTTGCAGCCCAGGTTGTTGAAGAAATGAGAAGAAGGCCTATCAGCCAACACAGAGAATATCTCCATGATCGGTTTTTTTGGATCATGGATGAACCCGATAAGAACTTTGACAGGCAACACACTGCTGCATGACCCCTGCTAGTCCTTCAGCAATCTTGGGTGTACTGCCTTCTAAACCGCCCTCTTGCACAATGATCGCAAATCGACTGGCTGCCTTGTGCATTTGTGTGCCAATTTGTTGCATGCCTGTCGGCATGAAGCGCACCATGTGTGATGCACCGTGACCGCCCAAAGAANACATGCCTAGTCGGTTTTCTGCTACAGTGGNGGCTTTTTCGTATTCTTNCAGAGCAAGATGCTGTTGAATCTCAGTTAGNGCCAGTAGGTGGTCCTGCATGTTTTNNAGCATNTGATCTCGCATCATTTCAGGAAATTCAACCAATTGTCGAGAATCAGCGAAACTTGAGGTTGGTAGTCCAAAAACAGTTAGGCTGAAAGCCACAAGAAGATGCTTTTTTATAAAACCTCAAGATAGTTGAAAAATAAAATTATAGATTAACAGGTTGAATTCTTTGCGGCAAGAAAAGCTACTAGGAGACATCAAAAAGCTTGGGGATTACTGAGTAATTGCCCCATCCAAACCATCCACCAGATGTTGAGAAAACCAAAAACTAAGAAGAGTAGTATAAAGGTATCTAGAACAATCCTAATCACGGGAGTAGTCGACCGCAGAGAAAGCAACAATAAAACTGTACTGCAAAGGGTCAGATACCATACTAGGTTCGAATACAGTTTATGCTTGGTGAGTGGACTAGCCAAGTTGGTATTGCTGGACGGGAAAACGGTCCATACTTCGGTCAGCAACCAGATCAGCAAGAGGATAATGCTGCAGAGCCAAGCAGCCCACTGCCGTCGTGTATGGTCTTGCTTTCAGATGGTAAAAGCCAGTAAGCTAACGAGCAGCGCCACCAAGGGCAAAAGAGTGGGGCTGAGCAGTTCATGCACGTTTCACCAAAAACGGTGAGCCAATACTTTGGCTTCTTGTGCAGCGCCTTGTTGTTGCCAAGTAAAACGAAGTCCCCATTTTGAATTTACCTGCCAACGCCCCTCCCATACGGTATTAAGACCGATCGCACTTTCCCCTAACAATGGTTGGCGATAACTAGATTGAGCTAGCATGGACCATTGATCACTGGTTTGCCAGAGAACACCTACAACAGGCTGCAATTGAAAGCTGGTTTCTGGCATTGAACCTGTGCGTGATTGCAGAATTGTGTCGGCAAAAGTAAATCCAACTAAATCAGGGTGTAGAGCTATGCCCTGTCCGATGCCCCCAATGAGTCGCATGACTTTATGCTGAGATTCATCAAGGGCTTCCTCTTGCCACTCACCGCTTGTTCGCCAAGAAACTCCTGACACTGTGTCCAATCGTGTTGGGGAAATAGAAAAATTTTGAATCTCAAAAAATGTCAGTTGATGAATCCACCAGCGCGTTTCGTCGAAACGGATTTTCAAATCTAGAGCTTGCAATTCAGCATAGGGGAGATGCCCATGAACTGGATCCAACAGATCATGATATGCTGCACGAATTCCCACTTCTATCCCTTGCTCTGTATCGTTTCTTTGAAACCAACCAAACTGAGTTCTCAAAGGAGGGTGTCCCTTCAAAGGGTCGGGTGTGAGTGGTTGCGGTTTCTTCACAAGTATTGGTAGTTCGCTACGTCTCAGCAGAACTCGTTGACGCAGATTCTGAAGAGACTCTGAGAGCGTCTCTTCTCGTGCTTTTTGGTACTGTAGTAAGTCTGTGAGCGCATCAAGCACCTGAGCTTGGGCTTCTAGAGATAGTCCAGATTGTTCTAATTTATTCAGTTGTTCTGGTTGGCGTTGGATTCGGATCACCCAATCTTGCTGGGATTCATTCAGGTCTAGGGTTTTCCACTGCAGTCTACGTTGTCGGGAAGGTACAAGGGTTGGTTCGCCAAGCACCGACTGTCCATCAGGAGCTTGCAGACGTTGTAATCGGAAGAAAACATCGACGGGAATGGCCCAGAACTCAGATGGAGAATAAAGATTAATCTCTTCTTCCCAAGCCATGGCAACTAATTCTGCCATACGATAAGCGCAGTTCTCTAAGAAGAAATAGTATTCGAAGTGAATATCCTGCAGCAATTCCCAAGTGTGGAAAAGGACGCGGCGCTGCTGAGCTTTCGTTAGCTTCAGAGGATATTCCCACAGGTCTCGTAATTCGTTTTCTCCATAAATATGCTGAAAGTTATAGAATCTTTCGTCAGAGAAGCGACCGCTATAGCCACCAAAAATTCCCTTTACTGCATAAACTAAAGCGTTATCAGCTGGATCCGGACTAGCACCAAAGTTAAGTGTTGGGCTGAGCAGAGAATGTGCAAAGAGTCCCTCCTTCAAGTTGATCTTGACCAAAAGATGACCAAAAAAGGAAGCTGGATTGTCCAGATAAGCTGAAACAAAGACTATGCTTAGCGAATCCAGCTTGGATAGTCCGGCCCAGCGTTGAAAGCGTGGACATTCGACGAGTGGGGGTACCGGGGAAAACTCGAGTTGTTGTTGCAACCAGTGAAAGCGCGCAATGAAACGGCATTGCGCATGTTGATCAGGATTCTCAACAACTGGTTCATAAAACGCTCGCAATGTAGCGTTCAACTCAGCTTGGGGGTTCTGTGCACCGTTGGGGTCCAGGAAAAAATCCTGACTGACGATCTCACTTTTGCTGGTTGGAGCAGTGGAACGATAGTGAAGCAGCCGCAACCAGTAGGAGTGTTGAGCAATTTTTTTGGTTGTAGCGGATTGAAGTAGAGTTTGTGGTGCGATTGTTTCTAACGCTAGTGGCGTCCCTGGCCCGATGAGCAGCAGTGAGTAGAATAACCACCATAACAGTGGATGATTTCCTTTCATTGCTCTGGGGTTGGAAGTCCTTCAGCAACTAGCCGGAAGCCAATGCGAGGATCTGAAGTGAGTGCAGAAAAAGCTTCCTGAAATTTACAGGAAATCTGATCTGGAGGGCTGAACCAGCTACCTCCACGGGTGATATATCCTTGCTCTGCTGAATTTGGAAGTTCCACTTTTTCACTAGTCCATTCCGCAAGATTACCCAATACGTCATAAAGGTTGTGGGCATTGGCAGGAAAAGAACCGACTGGAGCACTGACTGTGAAATTATCGTTGCAAGGATGATTGGGGTGACTCCAACCAAAACTTGCAGCTGCGACTTCATCACTCACTGAAGCCCACTGGCAAGCTTGCTCAGCAGTTTTCCAGAGTTGAGTTTCTCTGGTTTCACAAACCTGTTGCCATTCTCTTGATGTTGGTAGGCGAAAGCGATATCGACCACTGTGTTGCTGGGTTAACCAATCACCAAATGCATGAGCTTCTTCCCAACTGACGTAAGTGACTGGCTGCAATGGAGTGTCTAAGGGCTGATTCTGGTAATTCCGACTCGAATGCGACTGTCGGAACCTCTGGAATTGTTGGTTGGTGATTTCATGTCTTCCCATCCAGAGAGGGGGAGGACAGGGATCCTGACCAGCTTTACAACTTGGGTTGACATAAACAAAGATGATGGCTGTCAGTGGGTCAATCCAAGAATTTTTGGAGTCTTCAGGAACCGCCAAGTGAGGATCAGTTTGGAAGGTCCAAACTAGTCCAGCAATCGGGAGTAGGCCAACCGCAAACAAGATCAGCCAGTTCAAGGGCTTCATGCTAAACCTGTCTCTGACTCCAAAACTTTCAACAAGCGCTCATGCAGATTATCAAACTTTCCGTTGCTCATGATGAGAATCACATCACCACTAGTAGCGGTAGCTTTTAAATGCTCCAAGATTTCTGATGTTTCCAACGCTTGGGCTGGAATCCGGTTGTTAAGGGCGTGCACTATTGCCTGGACGTCTAATCGTTCATTTTTGGGGATTCTCTCTGCTCGATGTGGTGGTGCCAAGAGAACTTCGTCTGCCTGAGCTAAGGCGCTGACCAGTTTTTCTTGGTGTATCCGCAGGACACTGGTATTGCTTCTCGGTTCAAAGACCGCACAAAGGCGTTTTTCAGGGTGCTTCTGCCGAAGAGCCCTAATGGTTTCTTCAACTGCCGTAGGGTGGTGAGCAAAATCATCGTACACCCAGATGTTATTGATGGCTCCCCGCAATTCCTGACGTCGCTTCACGCCATGAAAACTTGAAAAGCCCAGTTGTATTTGTTCAGTACTAAGACGGTTATGCTGAGCCAGTAAAATGACTGCCGTGGCGTTACGAATGTTGTGAACGCCTGCCATCGGCAAGTTCCAGATTTGTTGAGAATTCTGACCAGCGCCTTCCAGCCGAAACTGAGAACCTGTTTCACAGATTTGAATATCCTCAATGCGGACATTACAGTCTGGGCCTAGCCCAAATGTTAACAAGGGACTGTAAATTTGTTCCAGTACAGGTTTGAGGTTGTCATCGTCACCGTTCACAACCACGAGTCCATTACCTGGAACCAGACGTAGAAGCCAGCGGAAGCTTTGCTGTATTTGTTCGAGGGACGCAAAAATATCAGCATGATCAAATTCCAAGTTGTTTAGTACCAACTGATCAGGCAGGTAGTGGAAAAATTTGGAACGTTTGTCAAAAAAGGCTGTGTCATATTCATCTCCTTCGGTGATAAAGAAGTTTCCGCTGCCATCGGCACAACTAGTCTTCAAATTTTCAGCAATCCCACCAATCAGAAATCCTGGATTCATACCAGCGTTGGCAAAAGTCCAAGCGAGTAGTGAAGTTGTAGTGGTTTTGCCATGTGTGCCAGTGACGACCAAAGAAGTTCGACCACGAATGAAAAATTCCTTCAGTAATTCTGCCATTGAAATATAAGGAATACGTTGTGCCAAGGCTGCTTCAACTTCTGGGTTACCACGCGAGAGCGCATTGCCCAACACAACCAAGTCTGGTTGTGGCTCCAGATTCGCTGGAAAAAAGCCTTCGCGCACTTGAATACTATGCTCCCTTAGGAAATCACTCATCGGTGGGTAAACATTTTGGTCTGAGCCAGTGATGTGGTATCCACGTTTTTTGAGTAGCACTGCGAGAGAACCCATGGCCGTGCCACAAATTCCACTGAAGTGAATGTGGTTGAGAGAGGTTTGCTTGTGGATCATGAGTGAGTTACAAACAGGGCAATGAAATGAGATTTTGATCTTGGATGGTCCTAGGTCAAGTTATGGAAATAAAGGAGTGATGGAACTTTTGAAAGATACTGTGCGGTTGGCTGATGAGCAAGTTGGCCAATTTATATCAGATGCAATTTTCTTTCAAAGGTGCTGCGCATGTTTTCTTTAATTTCCGGGAAGAGCATGAACTGGCAGAGCTAAGATGAACCATCACTCACGTGTCAGAAATACTGAATGTACTTGGCCGACGTGTTATACCCCTTGCAACAAATTCAGGGGAACTAGAAGTACGAAATCAGATGATTTTTGGAGTAATCAATGAATTTTGCCGTAGTCCAAGATTTGGACTCAAAGCAGAGAAACTGGCTGGCAGAAGTAATGGTCGGGATCATTACGGTTGATGGTAAAGTAGATGATGCAGAACTTCCCTACCTGCAGAAGGCAATAGAGTTGGTTGAGAGCCAGAAACTCAAAGAGAAACTACTTTCGGTGGCTAGGTTAGAAAAGAAAGTTCTAGTCCATTCAATTCAGTTGGATGGAGAACTGGCATTTGAGATACTGAAGCTGCTAGCCGGAATCATGATTGTAGATGGTCGTCTACTTCCAAGTGAAATAAATTTTTTTTATGAGGTCGGCCATCGACTTGGTTTGCCAGATAAAGCTCTTGAGAAACTCTGGAAAACCGCAAGGCGCGAGATGGAGGACCGTTTTCCTCGAGCCGTTGCAAGGTTGGGTGAGGAAGCGCGGATTGTTGCTATCCAGCAGATTAACTTGGAACGAGCAACATTTCGCTATCATCGCCCCGTGGTCAAGGGCGCACACGGTTCATTGAGTCTGCAGCAGTTCTCAGATGCGGATCCAGATATTGAAAAGGATTGGTATTCGTCTTTGAGTGGTCGGGTGATTAGTACACACCAGCACGTGAAGGATCCCAAAAGCTTTCTGCTACGATTTGAGTTCACCCAGACACTCCGGGATGATCATGGTTTGCTGCAGCTACTCGGAATTTCAACTAGGGAGAAAGGAAAGTGAGGGCAGGCTTCCAGGATTTATCTGGAAGCCTTTTTTCGGTGAATCAGTGACCGTGCCAAGACTTACATAGATGCTTGTCTGAAATGGGTAGCAGTGGTACCTGCTCCAAGAAAGCAACGTAGCAAAGAAAGAAAGCTCCACCGAAGCCCAGAGTGATTAGCAACTCGTGGAATCCAAGTAGAATATGGTAGTGACCAAAGTGTTGCAACGAAGGAACGACCATCATGTAGACAGCCAACCATTGTCCAACTGCAACGTAGATTCCCATAAATCTGATATAATTGGGAGTGCGACATAAAGTTTTAGGCATTAACCCTATGAAAACAGACACAAAGAGCCACAGAAACAGAATCAAAAATAGAGTTGACCAAGGCTCTGTCTGTGATCGAATTACTAAGTATGGTGTTTCCTCCGGAAGATCTGCATACCAAATTACAATGTATTGTGAGAAGGCCATGTATGTCCAAAGCAACGAGAACGCAAAGACCAATTTTGTCAGATCATGCAATCTGTTGATTGTGATGTATTCTGCCAGGACTGATGAATGATTCCGAACGGTTACAGCAATGGCAATCAGAATACCCATTGTTGCTTGTAGATTTCCAATCAAGAAGAATACACCAAAGAGTGTACTGAACCATTCTTGATCAAGCGTCATCACAAAATCCCACACCAAAAACGAACCACCAATCGCATAAAGCAACGCCAGTGCAGGTGCAATGCGTGAGGATAGTTGATTCAGTCGAGTGACTTCATCTTCCTGATCACCGTATCCGTCCAACAAACTGTCGGCTAGTGCTCCACCCCAGCGAGAGCCCATGATTTTGCGAGCAAGTCCTATATCGGGCTTCACAGATGTCACGACAAACCAGTAAGAAATACCATAGAGCAGCAAGAGCCAGAAAAT
>PBZZ01000009.1 GCA_002730365.1 Deltaproteobacteria bacterium | reverse complement strand
CCGAGCCGCCGGTGTGGACGTTGAAGCTGGGCGAGCTTTCGTGCAGCGGATCAAAACCGGTGTCGAAGCAACTCATCGCCCGGAGGTCATCGGCGGACTGGGCGGCTTTGGAGGCATGATCCGACTGCCACAGGGCCTGAAACGTCCACTGCTGGTGTCGGGAACCGATGGCGTTGGCACCAAGCTTGAACTCGCCCAAGAGCATCACCGACACCACGACGTGGGGATTGACCTGGTTGCCATGTGTGTCAACGACGTCATTACCAGCGGCGCTGAACCCCTCTTTTTTCTTGATTACATGGCAACAGGAGCCTTGAGTCCTGATGCCATGGCCACTGTGGTCGAAGGTATCGCCGATGGCTGCCGCCAGAGCGGCTGCGCTTTACTCGGGGGAGAGACGGCCGAAATGCCTGGCTTCTATCCTCCAGGCCGCTACGACCTGGCGGGTTTCTGTGTCGCCGTGGTTGAGGAAGAGGCGGTGATTGACGGAAGCCAAGTTCAAAGCGGCGACCGCATCCTTGGGGTCAGCAGCAGCGGAGTCCACAGCAATGGCTTCAGCCTGGTTCGCAAAATTCTCGAGGCCAACGGCGTGGGAGCCGAAACATGCTTCGGCTCCCACGATCAACCTCTAATCAAGACACTTTTGAAGCCGACCCACCTCTACGCGTCACTGGTGAGGCGGTTGATCGAATCAGGCACTCAGCTTCACGCCATGGCCCACATCACAGGCGGAGGCCTACCTGAGAACCTTCCTCGTTGCCTGCCGGACGGCTTGATCGCCAGTGTAAATCCCGAGAGCTGGCCGCGCTCGGAACTGTTCAGCTGGCTTCAGTCCCAAGGAGAGATCGAAGAACGCGATCTCTGGCACACCTTTAATGTTGGAATTGGTTACTGCTTGGTGCTTCCTGGCGCGGCGGTGGAGGCTGCACGCCAGCACTGTGAAAGCCAGGGCTTCAGGGCATGGGACATCGGCGAGATAATTGCCTCTGCTGGCCAAGAAGATTCCCCAGTGCTCGGCTTACCAGCCTGAAACAGAGCTGCATCCAACAATCTCCAACAGCTGGACAGCAAAGCGCACTTCGGCCTTTCAACCCAGTTAGTCTCCCGGCAGACAGATTGATCTTGCATCGATCCATGAGTCGTGACATACGTCCTAGTAAGCCATGCCATTTGATAGACCTCAGCGCGCTACCCGACGACGTTCGTCAGCGGGTCCTACCCCGCCAAGGCGCCCGGTAATTTCCGGATATGACAAGAACGGGGCTAACCGGCAGGGCGGACCGAGACCGACCTTTCTTGCGCTGAAAGACCACGGCAAGGTCTTCGTTGCCGACATGCCTTTTCTCTCTGATGGGCAACTTGGCAACATCACCAAAGAAGCTGCTGAAGTGCTCGTCAGCCTTGAACGTCGCATCAGCGAGTTGGAGCAGGTTCAAGGTGACCGTGACACGTTGATCAAGGCCTGCACGAAACGCGATGTCACCCATCGTTTTCTGAAAGCAATCGAGGAGGAACAACAACAACGTCGGGATAATCCCGCCGTTCGCCGCGCTGCGGGTGAGTCCCTTCCTCGAACATTCCTGGAGATCGCGCGCCACCGTCTACCTGGCGCAACGTTCGACTCCCTGCTTCAGGAAGCACTCTCAGCCTGCGAACAGTCGGCGAAAGAATCTTCACCCCCCATCAATCCACCACTCAAGGTGGTTCCCATGCAGCCCCAGGGCTCTTCTCTGCCGGTGGTCGTCAGTCCAGATCCAGAACCCAGTGATCAGGCGCTCTGAAACGGGTTGTCCGGCATCCGAACGGGACAGTCGAGACTGAGTTGATCGAGCAGACTGCGCTCCTTCTCAGTGAGGTTCCAGCTGAGTGCCTGTTTTGCGTCCTCCACCTGAACGGGTCTGCGAAATCCAGGGATCGGACAGGTTCCGTGAGCCCGGCACCAGTTGAGTGCCACCTGCACCTGATTCACTCCCCTTGCCTGCGCCATGACAGCCATCGCCTGACGCAGAGGCAGCGAACCCGGCAACAGGCTTCGAAACAGACCCGAACGCAACAAAGTTGCATCGCCAGGGGTCCATCCAGGGCGGCGCGCCAGAACGCCAAGGGCAAGAGGGCTGTAGGCCAGCACCTCCACACCAAGGTTGCGGCACACCTCGAGTATGCCGCCAGGCCTGATCGGCTCTGGCGCCAGCAGTGAGAGCTGCACCTGCACGCTGGCCAACCGGACACCCCGGCGCGCCAGATGATCGTGAAGCAGCTTTAGACGCTGGGGGCCGACATTGGACACACCCAACTCACGCACTTCACCCTGGTCCACCAGATCAGCGAGACCATCCAGAAGCGGTCGTTCCTGCCATGGGGCATATCGGGCCGTGCTCCAATGCAGCTGCACCCGATCGAGCTGACCTCGCAGGCGCTGCCGGCTGGCCTGAAATGCCTTCACCAGGCCACGACGACCGAGGCGCCAGGGGAACGGAGCCAGCTTGGTGGCAACGATGAGCTTGGTGCGGGATGCGAGATCAATCCCCTCCAAACACTGGCCCAGAAGCTCTTCACTTCGACCGTTGAATCGTCCTGTGCCGTAAGAGTCCGCCGTGTCCACGAGCTGGAGTCCGGCGGCAACGGCCGCTGCAAACGTGGCTTTCAGCTGTGGATCGTCTGTTTCAGAGCGATAGCCCCAGAGCAATTGATTTCCCCAGGCCCAAGTACCGAATCCAATTCCTGTCACAACGCTGTGGGTCGCTGCACGCCATGATCGCCTGAGTACGGTCCACACGATGTTGTTTTCTGCTGCCGAAACAGCTGGCAATCGTCGGGACGAAGCCTCAGCGCAGGAATCAGCCGGCTCAGCGGCGGAAGAGCGCGTACTTTGCACTCATTGCGGTCGAACCGCCAGCAACGGCATTAGCTGCATTGGCATGTGCGTGGCCGACAGCGACTACTGAAGTGATGCGCTTCCCGCCAATCCACCAACAAGCGGTTTTTGTGTGCGCTCTGGTCCTTGGCCTGAGCTACCCACCCGCCGCTCAAGCCGAGCTTGAATCCTTTGCAGGTCGATATCAGACCAAAAGCAGTAGCTGCCGCTTCATCTCAACAACTGGGCAAAAGCGTGGCTGCCGTTTGATCCAGATCGATGGCAGGACACCCACGATCATCAGCATCCGCTTTATGGGGGCTGGCGATCAACCCGGGTCCAGCCAGAAACTCACATTCGTGGTGTCGGAATTGTCAGCATCGCCCGTTCTCAATTGCAGCATTGGCAACTGCCAACTGAAATCGGCCAGCTGGCAAGGCAAGATCACCAGTGTGTCCGAAGCGAACTCCAACGCCGATGGGCTTGCGCAAGGACTGCCGAAGGCCTGGGCTGTGAGCCAGGGAATTTGCAGCGTCCGGGCTGGACGCATTCTTTGCCGTGCCGACTTACCTACAGGAGGCCAGATCAGTGCCGAAGCACAACTCTGAACATCCAGACTGTGTAATGAGANCGAAGGCGGCACCCAGATTCGAACTGGGGATAAAGGATTTGCAATCCTCTGCCTTACCACTTGGCCATGCCGCCGCTCGGAGCANANCCGCTCCACTGGCGGATCGTATCAGCGAGACCGCCCCNGCCCTGCTGGTGATCAGCAACGGTCACGGTGAGGATCTGATTGCCCTGAAGATTCTCGAGGCGCTGCACCGCCTGCAGCCGACCTGGACACTGAAGGTGTTGCCTCTGGTGGGGGAAGGCAGCTGTTTTCAAACAGCCCGTGCACAGGGTTGGCTGCAACGGATCGGGCCTGGAGCCCGCCTCCCCAGCGGTGGTTTCAGCAACCAGAGCCTCTCTGCGCTGGTCACCGACCTGCTGGCTGGCCTGCCGTTGCTCACATGGCGGCAATGGCTCTGTCTCCAGAGGGAACGCAAATCCCTTGCGGGAGTGCTCGCCGTGGGGGATCTGCTCCCGCTCCTGATGGCCTGGAGCAGTCGCATCCCCTTTGGATTCATCGGCACCCCGAAGAGCGACTACACCTGGAGCAGCGGACCGGGCAGCGCCCTCAGTGATCGCTACCACGCTCTCAAGGGAAGCGAATGGGACCCCTGGGAGTGGACCCTGATGCGATCTCGGGCCTGCCGCCTTGTCGCCATGCGAGACCGGCTCACGGCGCGAGGACTCCGTCGCCATGGGGTCGATGCCATCAGCCCGGGCAACCCGATGATGGACGGGCTGGGCCGGGCCCCGTCTCCGACAACCCTGGAACGCTGTCGACGCGTTCTGCTGCTCTGCGGAAGTCGGATGCCGGAGGCGCTGACGAACTTCCGGCGGCTGATCAGCGCCCTGATCGGCATGCCGAGCCCTGTTCCGCTTGCGGTTCTGGCAGCCCTGGGCACGACGCCCTCCGAGGGCGAACTGGGGTCTCTGCTCGAGGAGCTGGGATTCCGCAACTGCCCTCCACCCAGCACTGCTCTCCAGGCCGCGCAATGCTGGGTCCGAGGACCACTGCTGCTGCTGCTCGGACCTGGACAGTTCCACCGCTGGGCCTCCTGGGCTGAAGCAGGTGTCGCCACCGCAGGCACCGCGACCGAACAACTGGTGGGGCTGGGGATTCCAGCCCTGTCACTGCCTGGTCGCGGCCCACAGTTCACACACGGGTTCGCCACGAGGCAGAGCCGACTGCTTGGTGGCGCCGTGCGCACCTGCGGGTCGGAAGCGGAGCTGGGTCTTGCCCTTCAAAGGCTGCTGGCCGATCCACTGCTGCGCCAGGAGATGGGCCGGGTGGGGCGTCAGCGCATGGGACCAGCCGGCGGCAGCGATGCCATCGCACAACGCGTGATCCGCCAACTGGCACCGGAGCACTGATACTGGATTTCACTCGAGCAGGAAGGATCCCCTTCCCCCAGCCATGGCTGCCATTCAGGACCGCGACTATCTGAAGCTGTGCGCTGAACTGGCGAGTCTGCTGAGCGTCAGCCAAGCATCGGCTCGCCGGCGGGTTGATCAGGAAGCGGCCCGCAGGGGCGCCAGAGACGTCAACACCCGCAAAGCCGTGGCCGCGGATCTGGTCGAGCAGGCCAGAGCGGATCAGGCCAAGACATCAGCCGGGTCCAACCTGGACAGACTCCTGGAAGCTGAACCCGGGGATGAACACTTCATGCTCGAGGACTGAACGGACAGCCATCGACCTCCGACCTCCTCGTCAGACATCCTCGTCAGACATCCTCGCCAGACCTCCACGTCAGACCCTTGTGGATCCCGTCAGTGCTCGAAGGTGTTGACAAAGCGGAAGCGATCCAGATCCGACATGACGGACACACAGGAGAAGCAGCGTTTCGCCAGCTCCCAGCGCCCTTCCCGGCGCAGCATCATCTCCAGCTGATCGCGGGCTGGCAGGAGGTAACGGGCGTCGTTGGCTGCATAGGCAAGCTGACGATCGCTCAACTGATCAACCCGCCCCCAGTCACTGCTCTGGGCCTGCTTGTCGAGCTCAACGCCAACCAGTTCCATCACCAGATCCTTCAACCCATGTCGAGGGGTGTAGGTGCGTGCCAGCCGACTTCCAACCTTGGTGCAGAACAGTGGGTTGACGCTGATCCCAAGCCCCGTGGCCAGAGCCGCCACATCAAAGCGAGCGAAATGAAAGACTTTCTCAATCGCTTCAGACTCCATCAAAGCCTTGAGTCGAGGTGCATCCGTCTGACCGAGGGCGATGCGGACGCAGGCCACCTGGTCCTGGTCATCACAGATCTGCACCAGACAGAGACGATCACGGCCGTGAATCAGTCCCATCGCTTCGGTGTCAACCGCCAGCGCCTTGGCCTGCGAATAGCGCTGAGACCAGTCCTGGTCAAGGTCTCCGTCAAACACGGCGAAAGCGCGAGGCGCATTGGGAATCTCAGCCATGGGAGCGAGATGAGGGATCGGAAACAGAGCCCACTTTGACCCCCGGCATTCAAGGGAGCGAGTTTTAACTGATCGCTTGAAAATCAGAACGAGACGGAGTTAGACACAACTGAGACAGCTGAAACTCATGCTCACCCGCCGCAAGCCCTCCCGTTCCTGCCTTTCCGACATCGAGCATTACTTCCAGCAGCCGCCACCGCTCTTCCTCGATCTCGAACTCGCTGTCTGCTGGGTGCTGGCCTGCTTGCTGCAGAACGACAGCTATCCCTCAGGACTTCTCCAACGCCTACAGAATGACCATCCCCAGCTGAGACTGTCAGAGACGGTGCTGCACCAGGCGGTCGACTTTCTTGACCAGCAGGAGATGCTCGACTGCTACACCAAACGCTGCCCCAGCCGGGGACGTCCCCGGCGCATGCTGCATCTTCATCAGGATGCCCGGAATGAAGCCGAGCGCCTGATGGGGCCCTGGCGTCGCTGGCTCCACGAACATGGTCCCCTGACGACTTAGAACGGACGGACCAGTCAGGCAGCAGCGGATGCCCTCACCCCAGACGTCCACACTGCTGCTCACCGTGCTGATGGGCATCGGTCTGGTCTTTTTTCTGCGTGCTGCCAGCAAGGATCGAACCACCGTGGTGGAGGTTCATTCCCCACGCCCGCCTCTGGAAGTGCTGGATGGACTCGATTCCTGGCTGACGCAACGGGGCTGGAGCCAACAGGGCGGAGACGCCGAGCGCTGCGTCCTGGAGTATCGCGGTCAGGTGGAGAGCAGCATGCCTCTCGCCGTGCTGCTCTCCCTGCTGGGAACCGTGGGGGCGGGCAGCCTGGGGCTGGTGATTCGCCAACTCGAGCCGGTGCTGAACTGGTGGCCACTGCTGCTCGCAGGCCTCGGTCCCCTGGCGGGTTGGATCTACACCCGTCGATCCAGACGCATGGAGGAGATTCAGATTCGACTGCTGGAACCTGCCCCCGCCGAAGGAAGCACACTTCGGCTGAGAGCCCATCGCGATGAGCTCATCGCCCTTGAACTGGCCCTCGCTGTTCCTCTGGAACTGGCGAGTGATGGCGCGCTGCTCTCATCGCCCATCTGAACCGGGCGTCCACAGCGACTGGGGCCGGCCAGCCCGGCGACGCCGCGTCAGCAGTCTGGAAATCGGCACGCTCAAGGGTCAGCCGCAGGAGAGACTCGGGGATCCGGACAGCGGAGACAGCGTGACCGCCGCTCCGGCTCTCCGGAATGTGGAGACGATGGAACC
>PBZZ01000008.1 GCA_002730365.1 Deltaproteobacteria bacterium | reverse complement strand
TTAAAAAACCAGTCAATTTCATAATAGGGATCTAATCTTTTAAGATATATCAATTTTTTGGTACCTAATTTTTTCCCAACAATTTAACATATATTTTTTTCGGGCTCCTTTGAAATGGAGAACTTTTGCATTTATTGGATAATCATACATTGGCTCATTAATTTCAGATGAATAATTATATTCATTACATTTTAGGAATTTAATTTTGTACTGATCAAATACAAAATCAAAATTATTCTTCACTGAAAAGTCTAAATCTTTAAACTTAATATGTATCAAATCTTGATCTCCCCCCCAAACTTTTTGCTCCTCTTTCATTACTTTAAATTGTTGATACCAATCCTTAAAGAATTTTTCTGCTTTATTTTCATGATTGTTCTTTACATATATAATACCAAGGTTAATAGGCCATTTTTCCCAGTTTCTAAATGTAAATGCAATGTCAAAATCCATCTGCATTAATTTATCAAAGTTACTTTGAATTAAAATATCAGAATCTAAAAAAATTGTTGGTATTTCAGTTTCTTTCAAGAATTCATACCAAGCTTTGTTTCTTGAAAAAATCGGGAAACGATTATCAAGTTCATATTGAATTATCTGTGTGTTCTTAGCATTAAGATGTTTGCTCTTCTGATCAGTTAATACAAAAAGTTGTGCGTTTGGGTATAGTCTCTTTACGGAAGAAAACATTAAGTTAATTTCATCTTCATGATTTTCATTATTTACCGCCTTTGCAACATCTTGTGCTTGTTTTAAAACTACTTGATTTATATCTATGTGAAAGGCTACGAAATTTATTTTTTGTGTTGATATCATTTTATGGTCTTGCAATTGACTGATCAATTATTTGCTCTACATCCATTGGATTAATTCCATTTTTCTTTTCTAATTCATTTAGTTGTCTTTTATCAACTTCTAGTTCTATATTTGTTGGTAGTTTGATGGCTTCTCCATGATTCAAAGCAGATTCTTTAGCTCCCGATTCCATCATCATTGACATTAATGCATCCTCACCTGTGAATTCAGAGTCTTCATTCCTCATCACAGCCCCTGTGAAGTCAGTAATTGCCGACATTAGAGCGGATCCATAATAATCTCTAATTATATTTTTTGTTCCTGGGCTTGTATATTTTATATTTTCTTCGGACAGGTGGTAATTGTTGTTTGTGAATGTAACTCTTTCTGATGGAAGGTCGACATATGTTTGAGTCCAACAATTTTTCTCTGCCTCATTAATTATTGGATAAATCTCATCGGCAATTGCTCCATTCTCAAGAGACGAGTTTGAACAATATCGAACTTCTCCATCGCCGAACCAATTACTAGTTATCCATCGGGAAATAGCTCCTCTAGCTCCTTCAATTGATGTGATTCCAGGTCTTCCCGTTCGGCCCAACATTCCTTTAATATTAGCAGCCTGGTCAATTACCAGTTTATCGTTTGGAAAATGAAAAAATCTTGATGTAAATTTCTCAGACGTATGTTGACGATGAGCCATTGAGTTGTGAGGCATTGTTGGCATTGTGTGATCAATACATTGTACACTTGTAGGATATTCTTCAAAGAAATAGGTCCAACGTGAATTATTGTGGTAACCAGTATGGTCGTGATAGCAAACGATTCTTTTTATTTCACCGAGAAAGTTAGTTTTCTTGATTTCCCTCGCAATCCTATCAAATGGAAAACGGAAAAAGTTTTCTGCAATTCTCATTATTACATTATTTTCTTCTGCTTTTTTGACCATTATTTGGCCTTGTTCAATAGTTGAACACATACTAGTTTCAATCAAATGATGTATCTTATTTTCTGAAAGATAGACTGATATTGCATAATGTATATCTATTGGGCAAACTACTAAGGCAGCATTAATGATTTTATCATTAACCAGTTCTTTAATTGAATAGTAAGGTTTCACACCCAATAAATTAGCGTATTCTGAACAACTTTCCTTATTAGGATCACACACAGCAACTATATCTATTTCATTATTTAACGATTTGAATAACGGAGTATACACTTTTCTTGTTCTATTCCCTGTACCGATAATTGCTACTTTGATTTTGTCCATTTTTTCTATTTATTTTAATCAGTTAGATAAAAATGATTTTTTGATACACTGATGTAAGTAGAATCTTTTAGAAATTCAAATTTCTTTGAATAATCTGTATCAAGTAAATTTACTTCTTTTATTTTTTTGACCTTTCTATCNTTATTTATCTTAGGTATACTGTTNAAAAGNANTTTTGTGTAATTATGCCTNGGATCNTACANAACTTCATTTGTTTTTCCAAACTCAACNAGTCTTCCTTTACACATCACACCAACGTGGTGGCTGATNTTTTCNACAACNGCTAGATCATGGGATATAACAAGAAAACTCAGTTNAAATTTTAGTTGTAACTCTAGTAGCAGGTCTATGATTTGGGATTGAATAGTTACATCTAGGGCAGATAATGGTTCATCAGCAACGATCAATTTAGGTTTGAGTGCAAGGGCTCTTGCAATACAGATTCTTTGTCTTTGGCCTCCCGATAATTCGTGTGGATATCGGTTTAGATAAGAATCATCAAGTTTGACTTCATTAAGAAGTTTACTTGCGTGTTCAGTGTTTTCCTTTTTTCTTATTTCGCCATGAATATGAAGAGGTTCTGTCACTAGGTAATTTACAGGCATCCTTGGATTAAGGGACGCATAAGGATCTTGAAAAATAAATTGAATCTCTCTTCTTATTAGATTCAACTCTTTCTTCCTAATCCGATTTAAATTTTTTCCATTGAAGTTTATTTCACCATCATCGCTCGAAATAAGTTTTGTCACACATCTAGCTAGCGTTGTTTTTCCAGAGCCGCTTTCACCAACAATTGAAAGGGTTTGACCAGCTCTGATTTCTAATGATACATTCTGAAGTGCTTTATTTTCCTTTACATTTTTGCTGAAAAAACCTTTTTTCTTTAGAAAAGTTTTGGAGACATTTCTTACTTCTAATATACAGCTATCTTTTTGGTTTTCATGAACCAGTTTCTCACTCTGACTATAATTTCCAAATACTGGAACAGATTTAATTAAATTTTTTGTATAATCCTCCTCAGGTTGATTAAAAATTTCAGTTACTGTTTTCCTCTCCACCAGATCACCACTCTTCAGTACAAGAACCTGATCCGCGATCTCTGAAACTACAGACATATCATGAGTGATAAATATCACTGAGAGATTGATTTCATCAACTAACTTGAGGATTAGGCTAAGGATTTGACTTTGAATTGTAACATCAAGAGCTGTAGTTGGTTCATCTGCAATGAGAATTCTTGGTCGAAACAGAATTGCCATTGCAATCATTACTCTTTGTCGCATTCCCCCGGATAGACTATGAGGATAATCGTTGATAATCTCCTTCGGGTTGGGGATCATCACCTGATCCAACGCCTCATAAATTAATTTGTTGATTTCATCGCCGGCCAAATTTGAATGTACTTGGATTGCCTCTCTCAATTGATCACCAATTTTGTACATGGGATGCAGAGAGGTCATGGGTTCCTGGAATACCATTGAGATTTTTCGTCCACGAATATCCCTTATTTCTTCATCCCGAAGTCTCAAAATATCAATAGATTTTCCGACTTCCATAAACTTGATTGATCCCGTCACTATTTCATTTTGTTTCCTCCCGACAAGCCCCATAATCGCTTGAGCTGTAACTGATTTCCCTGAACCTGATTCACCAACAAGAGCACAGATTTCTCCCTCGAGGACATCAAAGCTAATTGAGTTAATCGCATGGACATAAGATTCATCTGTCTGGAATGCGATTGAGAGGTCTCTGATTTCAAGAACATTTGATGACATCAATTTTATTAATTCCAGTGATGTTGTGGTATTGAGACCTGGTATACTTGGGAAAAACCAGAACAATCACTTGTGTAAACAACTTTTTTATCGTCAGGAGAAAATCTAGGGTGAGGATGTGTATTTTGTGGCGCGTAAACCTTGACAGGTCCGTTTCCATAAGGGAATGGACCATTCCAATGCTCGCCAACAGATGAAGATTTTGGCAAACATATTGTCTCATGTTGGAAATTCTGATCATCTGGATCAAAGATTTGTAAGCCAATATCAGGGAAATTTGTGTCAGCAATTATTCTCGAACCCGCGTGGTTAGAAATGGCATGCCAAGCGTTAAAGTGAGTCAGTTGCCGTTCTTTTTTTGTGTGAATGTTGATCGCTCTCATTCCATTTGGCCAATCTACAAAAGCAATCTCATTTGTTTTGGGCAGCCATGACTCATGTGTAATCCACTCTTGAGGCTGTTTCTCATAAACTCTTTGATTTCCGGATCCATCTAAACGGATAGTCCAAACTCGATCTGTTAGAGGTCCAGCATAAAAAATTTGTTCTTCATCATCTGGACAGAATTGCATGTGCGAAATACTATTTGCCTCCAGTATAATTTTGCCTTCACCATTTTCAGTGTCAATGATCATGAATCTTGATTTCTCAGCCACCTTGTAGGTAACTCCCCACCATTTCCCAGAATTTGAGAGACAAGTTGTTCCCATTGCTGCGGCAACCATCCCCTTCTCTTTCATTCCGTCAGCCTGAAATTCAATAATCTTTTCTTCTTTTCCTGTTTCAACTTCTACCCTCCATCCATTGAACCCAGCAGTGAAATATACGTACTTCCCATCCAAAGAAGGATTAATCGACCATTCATTTAGATCGATGAATTCAGTTATTTGATATAAATTTTCAGTTTGCATATCTGCAAACATAATTTGAGGCGAACCATTGCGATGAGAGATGAAATAAAGTTTGTCCTGATTCAAATTGTACGCATTCACATGGAAAAATGGATGATGGTGGACTGATTTGTGACTTGTCAACTGAATGATATCATTCCCCGTTTCTTCGTCCTTAAAAGACAATGATTCTTTAGGAAATTTCTTTGGATTCACTTTACCTCCTACTCTGTTTTGGATTCAGCGCATCATTAATTCCATCACCTAGGAAAATGAAAGCGATTTGGATGATTCCAATGGTGATTGCAGGTACAAGCATCAAGTGAGGGAAGCTCCTCCACAATGATAGGCTGTCTGATAACATACTCCCCCAACTCGCATTTGGTGGTTGAACTCCAACACCTAGAAAACTAAGTGAAGATTCAAGTAAAATTGCTGCTCCAATTCCTTGCGTAACAGTTACCACAATTGGTCCGATGGCGTTAGGTACCAAGTGTTTACGCATCATGTGCCAAAAGCCAGACCCCATTGACACAGCTGCTTCGACAAAGACTTGCTGTCTTAAGCTCAAAATTTGTCCTCTGATGATGCGCGCATATCCCGGCCAACTTATTAAAGCAATCGCACCAAAGACAATGACAAAATCAATTAAATAAGTATTTAGAAAAAATGGATTTTTTGTTGTCTGATACAAGGAATCAAAAAAATTTGAAATTGGAGGTTTAATTGAGGCATTGATCAGAATCGCTAACAACAAACCTGGCACTGACATTGTCACATCTGTAAACCACATGAGAATGGAATCTATCTTTCCACCTGAGAATCCTGCAATTGTTCCGATGATGATTCCTAAAATGAGACTAATAATTGTGGTGGTAAATGCAACAATTGCTGCTGTACGCGCTCCAAAAATCATTCGACTAAATATGTCTCTACCCATTGGGTCTGTTCCCATCAGGTGATCTAAACTTGGCTCTTCAAGAGCTCTATCAATGTTTTGAGATAAGAAATCATACGGTGCTATGAGAGGTCCAAAAATAGCAATCAGGAGGAACAAAATAACAATCAAGAACCCAATCTGCGCAAGATAATTTTTTGCAAGCCTTGCTAACGCTAATTGAGTTAGACTTTTTGTAGTTTGCATTAAATTAATTATTGATTCTTGGATCTAAGATGAAGTAGATCAGATCTACAATGAGGTTACTTCCCATCACTACTAGTGTGCCAACAAGAACAGTTGACATTATTAGGGGGTGATCAACGTCTCGTATTGCATCTATTGTCATTTTTCCGAACCCAGGAATATTGAAGATTAATTCTACGAACAATGCCCCATTCACTAGAGTAATCATTACAAGGCCTAAAGAGGTAATGACTGGTGTAAGCGCAGGCCTTAAAACATGTTTAAGTATAATTTTTCTTTCCGTTAGACCTTTTGCTCTTGCTGTTCTGATGTAATCTTCATTTTTAATTTCCAAAACCGAAGTTCTGGTTTGGCGTAGAACAATTGGCAGTGTAGAAATTGTGATAACCACGATTGGTAAAATCACCTGAGAATCGAATAAACCATTCCATCCGTATGGAACATTCATTATTGGCACAACCAACACGAAAAACAGTAACAATAGTGGTCCAGTTACGAAAATTGGAATAGCATTAATGGTTACAATTGTACCCACAATAGTTAAATCAATCCATTTGTTATGGTATAATGCCGCCATTATCCCCAAGGGTATACCAACTAATGCCATAAAAATGGTAGCAGCAAAACCCAGCTGAATCGAAATCCATAATCTAGGCTTTATCATGTCTAAAACAGGCCGCTGAGCTCGGTAAGAAGTCCCCCAATCACCTTGAGTAATATTGAAAAGGTAATTTTTAAATTGCACCAAAAACGGATCATTTAACCCATATTTTTCTCTCTCGCTGTCAATCATTTTTTGATCAAGATACTGGGTATTACCTAACTCATCGAGAAACATTTGTTTAATTGGATCACCTCCTCCATAAAACATCATTGCATAGCTTACTAGTAAAACTAGTAGTAAGCCTGATATCCATCGAAAAATTCTTATTGAAACAAAAGAGATCATAAAAAAAGGCCGTCAAGGACGGCCTAGTTAAAGTTAAAAATTTAGTAAATTTAGTTACTGTGAGTCTGGAAAATGTTATTTCGAAATATAAATTTTCCAGGGTGCGTGTCTTGCGATATCAGGACCGCTGAAGACATTTTTTACGTATCCTCTTCTGTTGATACTCTCCAAAGGCTTTCCGAGAATGATCATTGGCCAGTCATTGAGGAATAGTCTTTGTGCTTCATGTGCAAGGGCACAACGCTTTGGATGAGATGGTTCCACCATCATTGCCTCGTCCAGCAACATGTCTATCTTTTCGTTCTTATAGGCTCTCATCATTGAACCACTGGCAATTGGTCCAGTAGAATGAGTTCCTTTGAAGACATAAACTGCTGGATCTGGAAATCTCGCAGCAACATCATCCCTGGAAACGTTCACTTTCGCTTCATCACTTCCAAAGTTTTGTGGTTTATCCTTAAATTCAACATTCTGGATACCTAACACAGTTCTCCATTGTTCCATAGCGTATTCCATTCCTCTTTTCAGCGGTGGCCATGTAGCTCGAGGGGTCACACGAAGTTTAGGCAAATTCCCTGGTCCACCATAACTGGATGCTGCCAATGCAGCCTTAGCACCCTCTGGATCGTAATCATAATAAACTATGCTATCGTCATAGCACTGTAGATTTGGATCCATGAATTGCCTTGGCATTACTGATTCAAACTGTGACTTCGGGAATGCAGCTTTATAGATCTCCTTGGGATCAATTGCCATAACAAGAGCTTTGCGCACCATTGGGTCATCAGTTGGGGCTGCACTTACATTGAACCAGAATGAATTGAAACCAATTCTCGGGGCAGGTTCAAAAACATCAGGCATGATCTTTTTGAGGATCGGTGATGGTTGCTGCATTGAAAGATCGATTTGTTCGTTTTGGAACATCGCTGCCAGTGTGTCGCCATCATTTACGAACTGAAAGGTGATCTTTTCTAAGTATGGCCCTTCATCCATCCACCAATTGTCATTTGGGGTGAAGGTTGCTGTGTTTTGATCAGGGTTATACTGGCTTAGTACATACGGTCCTGAAAATGCTGGACTATTCTCAGGTTTCCAGTAATCAAACCCTGACTTTGCCTGACTGCCCTTCACCACATTCATATGTGCAGTGGAAATTCGCCAATGAAAGATTGGGTCAGGATTCTTGAGTTTGACTCTGAGGGTTGAACCTTCGGCTATGAGACCTGAAATTGTGTCAGTCTTTTTCTCTCTCGCATCTTCAAACCCCTGTACGTTACCAATGTAACCTACGATCCTTCCGTTCCGAGAATCAGGATTTGCCATGGCTTCCCAAGTATCTTTTGCATCTTGGGCAGTAAGTTTTGAACCATCAGAAAACTTTGCTCTTGGATCTATGCTGAAAGTCCATTCTGTAAATTCAGAATTTGACTCCCATTTGGTGAAAACTCCCGGCTGAAGTTCTTTATTTTCATCAAAGTACATTGGGGGCACCCACAGAAATGATTGCCAGTTTTGATGATCACCACCACCACTTAATCCCGTAAAGATGAAGGAATTTTCACCTGCTGAAGATGTGGCAATTCTTAAAACTTGTTCTTCAGCTGCATCGCTTGGGAGAGCTTTGTGACCTCCCGCAAAAACTTGTCCAGCTGCCAATGAAATTGCCACCATGAATAAGCTAAATTTTTTCATATATCCTCTTTCTAAATTAACTTTTGAAGGATCCCGTAAAGTCCTACCATTTACAAAATATCTAGTAGTTCTATGGCGGTCTGATAACTTGTTTTGATCTCATTATTTTCTCCATTAAAAACCTGCTCCTTTTACAGCAGATTGAATTTTTTGATACGCCGCTCCTTCAGGTTTTTTAATTGGCTTTCTGACTGCATCACATTTTAATCTACCAGACAAATACATCGCAGTTTTCATTCTTGCGTGGGCCTCTCCTGAGGGCTCTCCGCTGGCATAAACTGCTTCTTTTAAAGGTAGAATCCATTCCTGAATTGCTTGAGCTCCCTTTAAATCACCTGCTTTTACGCATTCGTAAAGTTGAGTTATTTTATCTGGTATAAATGACGCAAAACCTACTAAAGCACCATCAACGCCCTGAACCATAGAAGCAAGTAGATATTCATCATGACAGGTTAGAATTGTAACTCCTTCCCCATTTTCTCTAATAGCTTTAATATCTCTCGCATATTGCGACATTTCCCGAGTGCCTAATTTGATTGTTGTTACCCACTCGAGTTTCGAAAGCTCTCCCAATAAACCAGAACTATAATTAGCTTTTGTCCAAGCTGGATAAATATGAGCAACTAAATTTAGATCACTTGTTTCTCCGAGTTCTGAAAAATACTCAATTGCATGTTCATCAGAAAAACCAAATCTCAACCAGTGATGAAACGGCATTACTAACAAACCATCTGCCCCAGCCTCTTTTAGCATTCCAGCTTGTTCAATTCCCTCCTGAATACCCTCCACAGCAATTCCAGAAACCACTGGCACTTTGCCATCAACAGCTTCAACAACTGCTCTTGTTACTTCTACCCTTTCTTTTGGTGACAATGAAAAAATTTCTCCAGTATGACCATTTGTCACCAAGCCATTAACTCCCTCAAAACTTATGAGCCAGTTTGCAAATCTCTGAAGTTCTTCATAGTCAATTTCAAAATTCTCTTTCATTGGGCACTGCATTGCTGGCAAAATTCCCTGGTAGCCAAATCTCATAAATTTCTCCTTTAATTGTTTTCACAAGATCCAAGTATAGAAAGCGCTTGGCCTAGCTGAGCTGTTGTATTGAGCAAGTGGTTTATATTATTCTTGATGAATGAATCTTTCGTAGAATTTAACTGAAGACCTGCAATGCTTATTGCCCCAACAGGATTTTTACTTTGGTCTAGTATTGGTGATGCCAAAACACGAATCGCAGGCGCAGGCTCAGTGTAACACCATCCTTTTTTTCTAATTATTTGAAGCTCTTTGATGATTTTTTCAAACTCAATTTTTTGCTTGCTGTAAGGATCAACTAGTTCCTGTTTTTTTAAAACATCAAGTGATTTTTCATGTGTAAGAAATGCTAGAATACTTTTGCCAATCGCTGTATAATATGTAGGAATTCTGGTTCCAATTCTTATATCAACNCCTAGTCTGAAAGCANTAGANTGTACTCGNTCAATGTAAACAACATCTACATTGTCTAGAATTCCAAAACTAACAACTTGNTTNGTTGTCTNAGCCAAGCTTAATAATTCAGGACGNACTATCTCACGAACTTCCATTCTACTTATGGCCGAAAAACCNAGATTTAAAATNTTAAANGTTAAACTATATCGCCTNGTCTGGTCTGAAAAACGTANATANCCCAGTTCAGTCAGCGTCTTTAAAATGCGGTGTGTTGTACCAGGTCCATAACCTGTTTCTTGCTCAATCTCAGTCAGTGTTAAATTAGGCCTAATACTAGAAAACTGCTCTAATACTTTCAGGGCTTTTTCAAGTACATAAATGAAATTTTTATTTTTTTCCAACTTCGGATACCGAAAGAATTTCCGTATTTTTAACAAATGATATTTTTAATCTTCATCATGTCAAGTTTTTTTGTCCTACAAAATATCTAAATATTTTGGTCTGAAAATTGGTCAAGGTTCGATTTGAAGATGCAATTCAGCATTTTTGAACTTAAAGACATTTTGCTGAGACATATTCGGTTATATCAAAAAATCCTCACGAACAACTATTGATAAAAATAAATGGGGAATCCAGACTTGGGATCAATCTTTCAGATTGAAATTGTTCTGATCTTTTTATTTGCAGGCATCATCAAGGGCCTAATTGGTCTAGGTGTTCCAATGATCACACTCTCCTTGATGAGTCTGTTTCAACCTGTTCCAAGCGCAGTCGTTATTACACTCCTTCCAAGTTTTTTGACAAATGTCTGGCAGGGAGGCAAAGGTAGAAATTTTATAAAGCTAAGCAGGAAATTATGGGGGTTGATTGTCATGGTGCCCCCAGGAGTCTGGATTGGGACTTATTTTCTCGATAAATTTGAATTGCCCTGGTTTTCAGTAATTCTGGGTAGTTTACTGATTATTTTCGGTGTTTTGAGTTTAAGTGGAATCGATCTCCAGGTCCCTGAGGGTCAAGAAAATTACTGGGGAATTTTAGTGGGCATTGTCGGAGGTTTAATGCTTGGTATGACTGGTATTTTTTCTGTTCCCAGCGTCTTCTACCTATACGGTTTAAAATTGACTAGGGACGAATTGGTACAAGCGTTAGGGATTGTTCTCAACATCGTGACTGTTTTTCTGGCAATAGCACTATACCGCATGGGAATGCTCTACGAAAAACAGTTACTCTTATCCATTGGCGCATTGTTTGGTACAGTTTGCGGAATGGTGATTGGCCAAAAGATTCGTCGAAATATTTCAGAAGGACTCTTCCGAAAAATTTTTCTAGGTTTCCTGATGATCCTTGGGACATACATCATCACGAATGCTTTGAATGAATTGGGGGTTCTCAACTTATCAGTCAGCGAGTAATCCCCCAATAGAGTTTAAAGATGCCTGAATCCAGAGAGTATCCATCACGCCCGTTTGTTGGAGTGGGAGTCGTGGTTTTAAAAGAACAGAATGTACTATTGATCCGGCGTGGCCGTCCCCCGAGATTGGGGGAGTGGAGTCTTCCAGGGGGTGCTCAGTCAGTGGGGGAAACCGTTCAGGAAACAGCCCGAAGAGAAGTACTCGAGGAGACTGGAGTTAGCATTCAAAATCCACAATTCTTAGAAGTGGTTGACTCAATTATCAAAGATGGTGATGGTCGAGTTAAATTTCATTACACGCTGATCGACTATTGGGCCAATTGGGAGTCTGGAACCCCAGAGGGTGCTGATGACGCGCAGTACGCTGAGTGGGTCCCTTTCCACAAGCTTGGAGAATTAGAGTTGTGGACAAAAACTGTGGAAGTCATCGAAAAAGCCCGATCATTGAGGCTGCAAAGTGCTATGCCTTGAGAGAGTTTGATAGTTGATCCTGTGTGCTCTCTCCGAGAGGAATTACGTCTACATCTTAGGAACAACTCTGATTGCCACTTAATCAAAGCACCCCCTTGATTGGCGCCACATCCGCATAATCTCTTCCTCTAGAAATCAGTATGTATTCGTCACCAACAAATTGATTATTTATTGGATCAAATTAACCCAGCCGCAATTTGGGCCACACCAAACGATGACCCAAGCATGCATCGCGTCTGCTCCCTCTAATCCCGGTTTTCCTAGTGGTGGAGTTGTACGTATCAATCTGCTGGCATATCCAGCTGGGATCCCTATTGATCTCAGTCAAGCAATCATAATCTGGCTGTAATAACGATCCAGCCACTCATCGATGACTTCATCTTATGAAGAAGGCAACACCTGGATTAGCTTTTCAAGGATCTATTTCGCTTAGTATTCTATTGAAATGAAGAATTACTAGCGATTGACGGCATTTTACTGCAAAGGTTTAACACAAAAGGTTCTCTTTTGAAGAAGCAGCAAGGTTCAAACTAA
>PBZZ01000007.1 GCA_002730365.1 Deltaproteobacteria bacterium | reverse complement strand
AACTATCCGGCACTATTGGCGATATTGTTATAACTGAAAATTCTCAAGCTGTTGAAGCTATTGAAGTTAAATTTAATCATCTAATTACTTTTAATAATCTGCCTGAGCCAATAGGGAAAAATAAAGGTTCTTCTATCTTACATTACTATTTATTATTGACAAAAATAATTTATTTAAATGATGAAATAAAAATTGAAACCAAAATCGAAAAATTGTTCCAATAAAATGACTTTTAAATTATTGTCAATAGACTTCTTTAAACTATTAGTTATGACTTATGACTTTTACCGGACACAACTGATTCTTTTCAAAATATGCAACTCTTGTTGAATAAAATTCTAATACAAATTATGAACATTGGATCTTTTAGAATGAATCTTGTGAAAAAATTTATTATTTAGAAAGTCCTTAATTCTTACTCTCTCAACATATAAATTTTTATATTCAATAATTCCTATTTTCATTTCATAAAACTAGTTTTCCATCTCCTCAAGTGAGCACACAATAATAGTGAACACTTGCTAACGAGGAGGCAATGATGGAACTACTGAAGACACTGAAGCTGATACGGTATCGGCGAAAAACCATAAACAGATCAGTGTGCGTACTGTTGCATCTCTTCCATAACTCTCACATTTCTACTGTGCTTCTCTCCATTACCTCCCCTTGCTTGGTATTTTTCGCATTCTCCTTTTCAAGCACCTAAAATCATTCAAATTTCCGGTTGTCCATCTCCTAAAGTGACCACAAGCTTGTATGCGAACACTTGCACTAGGAGGTACTATGCAACTGCTGAAGTCACTCAAACTCGTCCACTACGAGCACCCAACCCACCGCAATCCACGCCTTCACCGCCGACACAAGCTGTTAGCCAAGCTGGCTAAACAGATACAGTTGGCACAGGACTACGCNTATCAACCTACCAAAANCCAATACGTTGCTGACGGTGACGGCAACTTGACTCCCNTTCAACGCAGNAAACGCNCGTCNTTGGTGGAGTNCCAAAACGGATAGCACCNCCCAACTCACCATTCNTTATGGCAGTAAGCCACTCGAACAAAGGGTAAGAATNCNGTTGAAATAGCCAGTGAGTCAGANCTGGTTGGCACACNGGAGCAGATATCCACTGCTGTNGAGCAGNGAGAATTTGATGAATTGATTGAGCAGCAGGCAGCTTGGCGNAANTGTGTTAATACAATGAAGGCCAAGAAGTTGAAACAGTTTGGATTTGAGTGTGTGCAACGCCAGTGATAGCAGTTGCACATTAAAAACTTAGCAGATAGATGCTCACAAAATTATTTTCCTGCATACTTNGAAACAGCTTCGTTTGACTGTTTTTANGCACATCCAAATTNCAATATAAATTACTGANTTNATTNTTTTAAAATCTNAAAATTTGTTATGNCCCTACAGCGTTTATATCACCCNCTGTTTCCTCTNAAGTATGGCTGTAATCCACATCAGCAACCAGCAGCCCTGCTATCAACNAGGCAATCTCCNTTACCGTTTGAGGTNCTTAATNGCCGACCAGGCTACATCAACCTCCTGGATGCNCTGAACGCCTGGCAGTTGGTTTGGGAGTTGGATCAGNCCCTGAACCTGCCTGCNGCAGCTTCCTTCAAGCACGNTAGCCCAGCNGGAGNCGCTGTNGGCACTCCNCTTAGTGANGTTCTNGAGGANGTCTATGACTGCCAGGGTAAGGACNTGAGCNNGNTGGCTGTNGCCTATNTACGGGCACGNGGTGCCGATCCCTTATCGTCCTTTGGTGACTTCATCGCACTGAGTCGCAAGGTCGACCTTTCGACNGCAAAGATCATTCGTACCCAGGTTTCTGATGGACTGATTGCNCCAGCGTTNGANCCAGAGGCCTTNGAAATCCTGAAAGCCAAAAAGGGTGGTAGTTANNTGGTCTTACAGGCTGATCCTGAATATACAGCCCCNGATGAGGAATTTCGTGAAATCTANGGNGTGGTCTTTCAACAACAGCGAAATNATCTGCTGCTGAACGCTGAGAACNTACTGGGNGAGNTNGTTACTGAAAACAAGAATCTACCCAACAACGCTCAANGTGATCTGGTNCTNGCTGCGATCACGCTGAAGTACNCGCAGTCCAATTCGGTTGGTTATGCACTGGATGGACAGATGATTGGCATTGGAGCAGGCCAGCAGAGCCGTATTGACTGTACGAAGCTCGCTGGACGCAAGGCTGATCTCTGGTTCCTGCGGCAACATCCCAANGTGCGGTCCCTACCCTTTGCGGATGGAGTGAAAGCAGTGGACCGTACAAATGCNCGNGTAGCCTATATTGAAGGGGAAATGACGCCACCAGAAAAACAAGCNTGGCTCCANCTCTTCCATCAACCTCCCCCCTTGCTGGATTCTGAGCAAAAACAGGAATGGCTCNCTCAGCTCCAGGGNGTGGCTNTCGCTTCTGATGCTTTCTTCCCTTTCCGAGACAACCTGGATCAGGCCTCTCNGCATGGTGTGAAGTATGTGGTACAGCCNGGNGGAAGCAACCGGGACGNGCAGGTCATNACAGCCGCNAATGAGTATGGCATGNCCATGGCCTTCTCCAAGATTCGGCTCTTCCACCATTGAGTTGTAGCNNATTCANCANATATCCAGAAAGCTCTGGAGNCGAGAGTTGGGCTGCAAACGGTCGATGGCTCGGGTAGCTGCCACATAGATCATATTGACCTCTTCNGTGGCGAGTTNTTCNCGTGGCAAGGGACGTCCTTCACGTACNAGAATNGGGAAGTCATCTGCCAGAAATACTTGGGCAAACTCCANNCCTTTGGCCTTGTGCACTGTAGAGNAAAGAACTTCGGCCTCCTCCTGAGCAACTGACTGTTCCAACATTTCCTCGACCAACTCTGGNATCATNCCCTGGTGTTTTTCCACCAACCGACAGCGNCCAAGCCANTCAAANTCNTCCACTTGAGTGGCGTAGTCCCTNAGNGCTTCNTANGAACTGAAGGTCTTCAGATAAGGGTCTCGTACTTCTTTCTTGCGTCCTTCGAANAACTTCCAGGTTTCCGTGATCACAGGCAGCTGATAGCCCTGTACACCNCCAACAAANCCAAACTTGCGTAGTCCCAGNTATTGNNTGGCCTGGTCGAAAAGAGCTGCNTTCGTNCGTGCCAGGTAGGCAAAAGGGCTGCCTTGCACCCTACCAAGTTGATCAGTTTTCTCTGCACCTCGGATNGCATTAGATTCTGCTTTGAACTGACGCAGTACACTGGTTGCTGCCTGGGCAATGGTAGGGCCAAAGCGAAAGGACTGGGTCAGGTAACGCGTGGCGTTCACGTGTACTTTAGAGAGCACATCGATAGCTCCCCGAAACTGATAGATGGCCTGATGCGGATCTCCCACCATGATCTTAGCACAAGTCTGTTGAAGCAGTAGTTGAGCTGTTACAGGGTTCGTGTCCTGAGCTTCATCCAGCAGAATGATGTGATAGGGCAGCTCGGGTTTTGAAAGCTGAAAAAGCTTGAGATAGCCATCATGCAGCATCGGTACTTCATGCTGTGGATCACTCATGCGCACCCACAACTCACGTGCTTGTTGCACAAAATCTGGCAAATGCTTAGGACCAAAGTGAGTCCGAGCGATGGTTGGCACATGGGCGCTATGGAGTCGAGGATCGGCCGATACAAGAAAATTCTGCAAAGTATCAATCACAAAGCGAGCAACCTCGTGCTGGTCCAGGTTCAGCCAGTCCATCACTTGATTGGCACGTATCTGATTAACGAGCTTATGCCGAAATCGAAGCCCTTCACTACGCCAGGCCAACGAGTGGATTGTGCGACAATGTACGTTTGTAGGAAAACGCTGCTCAGCCTCCTGCTGGACAGACTTGTTGAAGGCCACATAAAGTAGCCTGAGGCTCGGGCGGGCTCGGGCGAATTGTTCAAGGACAGTGGTTTTGCCGGTTCCTGCAAAGGCCACAACTTTAAGGATCTCTCCGTGGCGTAAGGGAAAATCGACAATGTCCCGCTGTTCGGCGGTGAGTTCCATGCAGATTGAGCTTAGGAGGGCGTGACTGGCAGAGGAAACTTTGAAAAGCTTTACAGGCTAGCAGAAGAGAGCGGAGGTGCGAGTGAAAAAAGACAGGGGCGGGTTAGATTGTGTTTACTCTTCGACCGGCAGGATGATCAATTCTACTCGATTGTTGAGAACACGCTGAATTTCGGAGTCGTTGCGGAAACGAGGACGATTGGCCCCAAAGGCCTTAGCCGTCACCTTATCAGCTTCCAGGCCCGTTTCGATCAAAAATCTTGCAACTCGAGCTGCACGAGCACCAGACAGCTCCCAGCCTGAAGACCATTTCGTCAGCGGGGTGTTGTCGGTGTGGCCTTCAATCTGGATAGGATTCGGTAGTAGAAAGAGCAATTGGGCAAAGCGCTGAAGTTCTTTACGAGCATCCGCTGTCAATTCACTAGATTCTGGCTCGAAGAAGGCCTGGGCACTGAAGGAAACAACTACGCCTCGAGATTCTGCCGTTACGTTGGTGCTGTCGCCCAACTCAGTATTTTCAACATTCTTGGAGATTTGCTCCACCACGGAGTCATTGCCCTCCTCCATGAATGGAGTGCCCGCAGGCAAGGGCTTAAAGCTTTCAGCAACACTCTTGAACTTCTCAATCTCATACTTGCACATTGAGAAGAGCAGAATGAAGAAGCACAGCAGTAAGGTAACCAGATCTCCATACGTAAAAATCCAGCCATCCTTGAATTCCTCACAGACCGGACAATCTTCTTCATCAATTGGAATACCCATGCAGTTCGTATCCGTTGGTTTAGGGAATCAGCGCTGCATGTCTTCAGGCATCAGCAGGATCTCAACACGACGGTTGAGCGAGCGCTTGTAAGCTGTGTCGCCGAAGAAGCGTGGACGGGAATCACCGAAGCCAGCTACTTGAATCCGCTTGGTTGGAATTCCCTTCGATTCCAAATAGGTTGCAATCGCGCTAGCTCGGCCTATCGACATTTCCCAGTTGGATGGGAAGCGATCATTGACATCAGTCGGATCTGTATGTCCTGAAATCAGTATGTCGTTGGGCAACGGACCAATTGTTGGTAACATTTTGTCAATGGTCTCCTTGACCTCCCGACTCAACTCGATGGATCCCTGGGCAAAGGCGACATTTCGGCTGAAGGAGACTTCAACCCCTTCTTTTCCTGCACTCACGTTCACGCTATCGGGCATATCCATCTTTTCCAACTCCTGAGCTGCATGCTCCAAGTTGGAAGAGCGGCCACTGAAAAGAAATGGACTTCCCGGCGGAAGCGAACGGAAACTATCAGAGATTTGCTTGAGCTTGTGGTCGTCGATCTTGCAGAGTGAGAAGAGCAGGATGAAGAAACACAGCAGTAGGGTGACCAGATCTCCATACGTAAAAATCCAGCCGTCCTTGAATTCCTCACATATCGGGCAATCGTCGGAATCGATGATTTGTCCCATGCATTCTCCAACTTGGGATAGTCAGCGAGATCAGCCTTCGCCGCCGCCTTGGTTTTCAAACTTCAGGGCTTCGTACATTGCCTTCTTGTCGGGTGGAAGATAGTTCATCAAGTCAGACTCGATGAAATCTGGTCGCTCACCGCGCTCAATGTACAACACACCGTCCTTGATCATCTCCATCAACGTCTTGTACTCAGCATTGTAGATATCAAGTTTTCCTTTGGCTGGATTAAAAATGACGTTAGCGAAGAGCGACCCGTAGAACGTCGTGATCAGAGCAACCGCCATCGCAGGACCAATCGCGGAGGGATCATCCAGATTCTGGAGCAGGAGTACCAGGCCGACGAGTGTCCCCAACATCCCCCAGGCAGGACAGAGCGAGCCCATTGTTCCAATCACAGCTGATTCACTGTCTTTACCTGCCATAGTGAATTTCATTTCGTGGGACAGCATGTCGACAATTGCCTGCCGGTCGACTCGGTCCACTACCAATCGCAACCCGCTGCGTAAATACAGATTTTCAATACTGGGCAGAGCATCTTCGATCGCAAGAATATTTTTTCTGGCAATTTTGGCGACATCGACAATCAAGGTTAAAGTCTCTACTAGCTGCACGTCATTGGGCTTCCAAGTTTTCCCGATGCTCTTGCCAAAAGTCTTTGCTTCATCCATCGGATGTAAGATGAAGGTGGAGGCGATCGTGCCTCCAAAAACGATCATTAGAGAGGGTATGTCAACGAAGTAGCCCAGCTTGCCGATATCCATGCTGAAGTTTACAAAGTCGAAACTCATTGCGATAACTAGTAACAACCAGGCGAGGATGTTACCGATTAGGGTTCCCTGTTCCATGAAGCGATACTCCTACGAGTCTAGGGAGGTTGGGTGTGCGGCAGCCCTAAGGGCTTCCAACTCAGTCTCAAAGTTTCCAGAAAGAATCGGGAAGCGACACCATGTTTTTGGATCCAGATTTTCTTCGTCCAAATGAAAGGACGGTGCCAGACGCTCTCGTTTCCATTGGTTGCGACACCAGAGACGGAAAAAGCGCTCTGTGTAATGTGCTAGCTGAACCGGCGAAATCTCTGAGAAACGCTCCTGCAGATCTTGCCAAATTTCTAGTGGCCAGCGGTGTTCTCGAATTGCCGCACGCTCAATTGCATCCAACACGTGATAGGGCATCAGATCATCTTCGTCTGACTGTACTGCAGCAAGTGGTCGTAATTCTGCTGTCGGTTCCTGTTCGTTCACACAATGCAAAAAGGGTAGCGGGCCGATCGTTGGCAATCCTTCTTTTTCTAACCAACGCAACCATTCGCGCAGGTAGGCTTTGTCTATGCCCCCAAGCGGGCTAAGTCCTCCTGCAGTATCTCCATCCATGGTTGCATAACCCACGGCAGCCTCACTCCGATTACTAGTGGATAACAGCAGTGCACCGTGAAGATTCGTCAGAAACCAAGCTCCTGGAGACCGGACCCGGGCCTGAATGTTCTGCAAGGCCAAATCATCTTGCTGCCAGTTCAGCGGTCGCTCCAGTTGCTGCTCCATCCAACCACGGTGTTGATCTAGCAAGGGTTGAATATCGTATTCGAAGTGTCGGGCACCGACCAATTCGCAGACTGTGCGTGCAGCAGACCGTGTAGTTACTGAAGAATTCTCACTTGACTGGTAGATGGTTAGCAATAAGCGTGACATCAACTCTGTGAGTGAAATATCGGCTGGTAGGTCCATTGACCAGAGCCTTGTCAGGTGTTCGACCAGCTTGGCACGGCTCATTTCCTCATCAGCGAGACGCAACATCAGGTAAACCAATACCACCAGACTGGAAGAATCCGCACCACCACTGGCTGAAACCACAAAACCACGACTGCGACTCTTACGTAGATAGTCCCACAGCCCGAGACTCACTGCGTGAGTAAATTCCTCATGCTTACTCGGAGATGGCGCCAATGGTTTCACTATAGATTTTAGAGAAATGGGTAAAGATTTCCAGGAAAACGGGCAGAAAATGCAGTGAGGTGAGGGCTCTGATGTAGCCCGAACGGGTAGCTTGCTACGATCCAGACGTGTCAGGCGCAGATCGACAATTGCCGTCGTCATCTGGAATTCTGTGAAGGAAAAGTAACGACCGGATGCTACCATGCCCTGCCGACCATGAGCAATCAAGGTGCTGCCTTCGTAGATGATTCTGCCGGCCTCATTTCCCAGCAGATTGGCATAGAGATAAGTCGTAGCCGTCGAACGGGCGGACTCTGTGACCAATTGCTTACGCAATTGAATCTTGCCAAAACTGAATGGACTAGCGCTTGGATTGAGGATCAGATCCACATCCTGAGAAGCCAGGCGTTGCGCTGGACGAGAGGTGCCCCAAGCGTCTTCACAGATTTCCATCCCAACTCGCACACCCCCCAGATCAAAGCAGATATCTCCAAACGGCACTTGCAGACCTTCCCGCTCCAGCAGTTCCTGCTTGCCTGGCATCCACGGCTGAAACCAGCGTGGCTCATAAAACAAGTCGTGCTGAGGCAACGTCTGCTTACAGGCTAGCCCTACCAACTGCTGTTGCGCCAGTACTGCTGCTGCATTGTAAGTCTGCTTGCGAACACGCAACGGCACCCCAAGGACAACGACCATCTCGTTGGTGAGTGGTAGCAGTGACAACAGTTGCTCCCAAGCATAATCATGCAGTTGTTCCGCATGAAAAACATCTTCGCAACCATATCCTGTCAAACAAAGCTCTGGTAACAGTAGCAGTTGTACTTCTTGCTGACGTGCCTGTTCAATTGCCTGACGAATGCGGCGAAGATTACCGGGCCAGTCTAGTGGGGTTTGATTTAGTGTTGCGGCAGCAACTCGGAGTTTCATGACTGCTTCCAAGCGAGAAGATAGTAGGTAGATGAAATCAGTAGATCAGATCTTGATTGGGTCAGCAAGTATCACCTTTTCAGAGGCACTGGATCGAGCAATTTGGGATTTGAAGACATCAAGAAGAAGCCAGGGAGTTTGGCCATGCCTCACTGCACCAGCGAAGTTCTACAGCAGCCTCATCCAATAAGGCTGCTACAGGAACGGAGGGCTTGTGTAGACAGACTCGGATGTACTCAAGTTTTGGGAATTCCGCGCGGAGACGTTCAACAATCGCATCGGCTAGTGACTCCAGCAGCTTGAATCTACGCTGTTCACAAAGCTCACGGATTTGTTCACAAAGCTCTGCATAAGATACCGTGTGCGACAATTCATCAGTCCAAGGTTCTGATGGCGGATGGTACGCGCACTCCAAGTCCAGTACAAAGCGTTGTCCCAAAGTGGCTTCTTCTGGCAGCACCCCATGGTGGGCATGGAAGCGTAGTTGTTGAAGACGAATCCAGAAGCACTTGGAAGTAGTTGGAGATGGCATAATTACAGGGACGATTCTGGTTGCAGATTTGGGCAGGGACGGATACCTTTCACTGATTTACAAACTCCAATAATCTTCAGAAAGAAACAGGATGGCGTTACTGGAAGGTCGAAGAATTGCCCTGGTTCACGATTGGTTGACCGGTATGCGTGGCGGAGAGAAGTGCCTAGAGGTGTTCTGTGAACTTTTTCCCCAGGCAGACCTCCACACGCTTGTGCATCAGGCAGGCAGCGTCTCATCTACAATTGCAGAGATGCCGATCTACACATCTTTTCTGCAGCACATTCCTGGGGGCATCAAGCACTACCGCTACTTTTTGCCGCTCTTTCCAACAGCGATTGAAGCTTTCGACCTCAGCAACTACGATGTCATCATCAGTTCAAGTCATTGTGCTGCCAAGGGCGTTCGCGCGGGACCCAACACCTATCATTTGTCCTACGTACACGCACCCATGCGCTACATCTGGGACTCTTTCGACCTCTACTTCCGGCGAATGCAAACCTCTCGCTTACAGCGCCTCGGTGGAGAGGCAATGCGGCCTTATCTGCGAGAATGGGACAAGTCCAGCGCCAAGCGAGTACACACTTTTCTCTGCAACAGTCGTAACATTCGTCAAAAAATTCTGGAATATTACGACCGCGAGTCTCAAGTCGTCTATCCCCCTGTTGATCTAGAAGCCTTTGTACCGCAAGGGCCGGTGAGCAAGCAGGACTATTACCTGATGGTTGGGGCCTTCGCACCAAACAAGCGGGTTGACCTGGCAATTGAAGCCTTCAACCGTTTGGGACTACCCTTGAAAATTGTTGGTACAGGTCAGGATCAGGAATACTGCCAGTCCATTGCTGAACCAAATATCGAGTTCCTGGGAGACCGAGACTCTCACGAACTTCCAGCACTTTATCAGCAGGCACGAGCTTTTGTTTTTCCAGGGATTGACGACTTTGGTATCACACCTTTAGAAGCCCAGGCGGCAGGTACTCCAGTGCTAGCTTTTGCGGGTGGTGGTGCCTTGGAGACCGTTAGCGAACAGACTGGTATTTTTTTCAAGGAAGCCCGTGTTGACGCCCTCTGTGCTGCAATTGAACAGATGGAGCACACATGGGAGGACTTCGATCCAGTGCAGCTACGTAAGCAGACTCAACGATTCAGTCGTGACCGCTTCGCTCGCCAGATTGCCAATGCTGTGCAGTATGGCTATCGTCAGTGGCGTGTTGATCCTGGCCCCGAATCATCAGGTCCCGTAGACATTCCTGAAGACGAAGAGCTTCCATCAACAGCAGCCGTGCAGGAAGCTTCTTCCTGATTTCTCGCCGTTGTTTCTGAACACAGGCAACGTTCATGTCTTTTCTAAAAGCCCCTTGGCTGACCATCCTGATCCTTCTCGCTATCGGCGCTTGTCAGCAGTCTCCTCATTCCCTACTTTATCCCACCATGCAACAGCAGCAAATTGATTATCTCTGTCGAGTTGTCTACGAAAGAGAATTTCGACGCAATGCTGGCTGGGAAGAAAGCGCTCCAGAGTTTCTATTCATTTCTGAAGAACGAGTCACTTATCATTTTACTACAGGACAGTCGACAACCATTGTTCGACATCCAGAATTGATTGTACCTCCCGGCACCTATCCTTGCCCATAAAATACTAAATCAACTATGACTGATCCCGCCGCCGCCTCTGAGCTATCTCAACAGTACTACCGCGAAGGATTCGAACTGCTGAAGTTAGAGCACTTTGTCGAATCTCTCGAAAAATTTGGTAAATCTGCCGAACTACGCAACAAGACCACACCCGATATGTATCGCAACCAGGGTTGGTGCATATTTCGCTTAGCTGAACAGGACGCCTTTGTGCTGGAGTGGAAAAGCGCAGAAGAGAAATTTCAGCAGGCAAAGCGCTTTTACGAGAGAGCTATCGCAGGCTTTCTACAGATGAAACAACAAGACCAGTCAGAATCTTTCAGCCAACGCCTCAAGCTACGCATGTCCGATTGTCGACACCGGATTGCTCAGATCAGCGGCTATTTAGAATTTTTTACACGCCGCAAAGCCTGGGTTGCCGTCAATGGAGATATTTCTGTCAAGGAATCTTCGATTACAATTGAAGCCAAACGAACTTCGGATCGGTTGGTTGGGCAGTCCATGGAGCAGGTCAAGCGGGTTCAAGATGCTATGAATAGCCTGATGGGGCGCTTCCTCAAGGAACCCACCCCGAACAAAGCCGCTGCGGAAGAACCTTCAGAAACATCTGAAGAAGCCGACAAGTCAGTCGGAGCAACCGAATCCCAGCGTGCCTGAAACCCCAGACACCTGGACAATTGAAGCCGTTTTGCGTTGGACCACGGGCTACTTCCGTGAAAAACAACTGGCTACTGCACGATTGGATGCAGAGTTGCTACTTGCCCATGTACTGGGGTTTAAGCGCCTGCAACTGTATTTACAAGCCGATCGACCTCTGACAGAACCAGAACGAGCGAACTATCGAAAAATAGTTCGTGAGCGTGGCCAGGGGTGCCCTGTTGCCTATCTCTTAGGCTACCGAGATTTTTGGTCTCTTCGACTACGTGTTGCGCCAGGCGTTCTCATTCCACGTCCTGACACAGAAACACTGATCGAAGCTGCGCTCAATCACCTTCCCAAGCACCCTCTACGACTACTGGAACTTGGCACAGGTACTGGGGCTATCCCGCTGTCACTCTGTGCAGAACGCACACAACTGGATTGGCTTTGTCTGGACCAAAGCGCGATCGCACTCCAAGTGGCTCAGCAAAATTGTAAGGAACACCCACTGCTCCTTGAACCACGTCAGAATCGGTTACAATTACTCCAGTCCAACAGTTTTGCAACTATATCTACGGCCCATCAGTTTGACGCACTTCTAAGTAACCCTCCCTACATTCGTACTACAGAGATTACGAGGTTGAGTCCTGAAGTCAGCCAATTTGAACCACATCTGGCGCTGGATGGCGGTGAAGACGGTCTTTTCTGGTATCGGGAATTTCTCCAGCAAGGTCCTCGTCTCCTACGCCCCAGAGGTTTGCTGATTGTCGAGATTGGATACGATCAACAACCGGCTTTGACTAGGCTCATTCAAGCAGCTGAGGCGTGGAACTTGGTTGAATTTTGTAAGGACTTGCAAGGCCATTCACGAGTTCTCGTGGCACAACTACGAGCGAAATGAAGGAAAGGTAGGATGGAGCCACACCGTTCTGCGACTCCTGGAGAGGTAGAATCAGCGCTGGCTGATCTGTTGATACGAACGCTGTGTTGGACCTGTGTAGATCTGTCGAGGGCGCCCAATCTTGGCATCACTGTTGTGCATTTCGATCCAGTGCGCGATCCAGCCCGGCATTCGCCCCATCGCAAATAGGACGGTGAACATGTCAATCGGGAAGCCCATCGCCTTGTAGATGATCCCGCTGTAGAAGTCGACGTTTGGATAGAGTTTACGCTCAACGAAGTATTCGTCTTGTAATGCAGCCTCCTCCAGTTGCTTGGCAATATCCAGCAAGGGATCCTGCACTCCAACAACTTTGAGGACCTCATCGGCGTAGCGCTTGATGATCCTAGCTCGCGGATCAAAATTGCGGTAGACCCGGTGACCAAAACCCATCAGGCGGAAGTTTGAATTCTTGTCCTTGGCCAGGTTCACAAACTTCTGTACATCACCCCCATCATTCTGAATCTGCACCAGCATTTCCAGCACAGCTTGATTTGCCCCACCATGCAGTGGTCCCCAGAGCGCAGCAATTCCGGATGAAATCGAAGCAAAAAGATTGGCTTGGCTACTACCTACCAAGCGTACTGTTGATGTTGAACAGTTCTGTTCGTGATCAGCGTGTAAGATGAAGAGCACGTTGAGCGCCTTGGCAAACACCTCAGGAACTTCATAATCTCCAGCTGGTACGCTGAACATCATGTTCAAGAAATTGGCGCAGTAATCGAGGTGGTTCTTTGGGTAGACAAAGGGCTGACCGATATTTTTCTTGTAGGACCAAGCAGCAATCGTAGGCAACTTGCCCACGAGTCGCCAAACTGCAAGATCGACCGCATTCTGATCACGATGGCTGAAGTCATCGTAGAAGGTGGAGAGCGCACAAACGATGCAGGAGAGAATCGCCATCGGGTGAGCATCCTTTGGAAATGCCTCATAAATGTGGCGCAAATCCTCGTGAAGCATCGTGTGCATCGTGATGTTACGTCGAAACTCTTCCAATTGTTCAACTGTTGGCAAATCGCCATAAATCAAGAGGTAGCTCACCTCCAGAAAATTGGAATGTTCAGCTAGTTCCTCTATGGAGTAACCCCGATAACGCAGAATTCCCTCTTCACCATCCAGAAAAGTGATCGCACTGGTGCACGCACCTGTGTTCACATAGCCCGGATCCAGCGTGATTGTCTTGGACTGCGCGCGCAGTTTGCTGATGTCCAGTCCTAACTCACCCTCACTGCCTTCCACAATCGGCAGGTCCACTGACTCACCTCTGATATCAATCCGTGCGTTGTCACTCATTCGAATCCTTTCATTCGATGCAATCGTGTTGAAAATAGGTTTGCAGCACAACCCTGTCAGGAGTCGGTTGGTTCCTCGTCCCGCCAGTAGGGCAACCGATGACGCAGTCGATAGAGCACCAGAAAATAGGCACAAAGCAATCCGAGAAAGGACCAACCGTGATATTCTGCTGGGAAGATCGCCTTAGCCAGTTCACCTAGTACCAAAGTAGGTACGAACAGTACAATCAGCGCGAAAAGCCCGCGGTAGATCCCATCAACCAGCTCGTCCAACCAAGCTTTCATAATTATTTCTTACAGAAAGTAACAAGCAACTATTTGAAAAATAGAAAGGAAAGTTAAGGAAGATACCAACAACAGTCAATTCTTCCTCATCGGGTTGGCAGGGATTATTTTGGTTTGTTTGATAGAGACAGGCGACTGGAAAAGCCGAACTTTCGTTGAGGACGTGGATCTTTCCAAGCAGTCAGGAAGAGGGAATCAGTGGAACCATTGGGGCTCCCTTGCAGAACAAACTGGCGGCTCACTACCTCGGCAACTTCGGTACTGCCTGTTTCGATGCCTAGCACCTTCAACTGCCGCTCCAACTTGGTCAGCCCAACTGTGGTCAGCCACTGCTTGAGAGCAACCAAATCTTCTGGCTGTACCACAAACGTCGCTTGCTCTGCTGAGAAGGGATCTGCCATCTTGCCGCCCCAAAATGGGGTCACACAACCCCAGCCAGCCAGTGCTTCAGTAGGAAGTTTCTTCAGTAACCCCAAGTGGAGAGAAGGTGAGGCAGAGGTGTCTGAATCCACTGCTCAGTAGAGACAGACAAAATGTTGACCAGCCTTCCAGCCGTGTTGCTGCAGATGTAGGGTCAGAGGTCCTTGATCTTGTAGAACGGCCAGAAACAGTCGCTCATCCTGAGCCAAAATTGGTAGCGGTCGCTTGAGCAACTCATCAGAATCCGTGAAGGCAGACAACACCAGCTTGGAAAGTGGCAGGCAAAGGCGAATGATTTCTTGCAGATCTCCCTCACTGCACAAGTGAATACGCTGGCAACCTTGACGTTCGAGTGCAGTGAAATGCTGGAGGATGAGGGTTTTGAGTTCCTGAAACGAATGCATCGTTCGCCGCAGGTAATTCATCGTCAAGCGACTTTTCTCTCGAAAGCCTTCTGGTGTCAGGAAATAGGCCCAGCGCCGTGCACTGACCTGGCGAGCACGGACCCAACCCTTGTGAAGCACTGTTTGTAGGAAGGCGTTGGTCAATCCCAAGGAAAGCCCAAGTTCTTGGGCCAATTGGCGCTGACTGATGCGTTCGTTGCCATCAACAGCCTCGAAGAGCGAGAGTGTGCGTTGTTCTTCTTGATTCATTAATCTGCAGGTTTATAGTTGGTTCAATTTCTGAACAATGATGATGCAAGGGCTAGGCTAAGGTGCAGGCAGTGCCTGGAAAGTTTCGAATGAATCACTCTGCTCCAGAGGTTCCCAGGTGCCATCTCCCAGCTGACGCACGCAAGCTAGATAGGAACCATAAGGACAAGAGTTACTCCACTCCTCAGGGCCAATCAGGCTGAGTACATGATTGTTGGATTGTGCAGCTTCGTAGAGATGGTAGGGCTGCAGCAATACCGGCGTGAACCGGTACTGCGCCTTGGCGATCTGTTCTGCGAGTCGCACACGCGCTTCAATCTCCTGGGCTTGCCGCAGTAATAATTGTGCCTGTTCCTGAAGTCGATTAATTTGCTCCTGTGCATGATGATTCATCGCCTCCAGTGCTTCACTGCGATCCACAGACAGGGGATCTGGTCGGAAGGCTGGAGCGTTAGTTTCTGTCGGATGCTCTCGTAGATTTCGATTCTCGACGAAAGAGAGTGGCTTTTCGTTTTCAGCTGGAGGCATGCTAGGGTTTTTCCTTCGGGTTTTGGGAGGTGATCATTTTTGCTTGTTGTTGCAGCCACTCGCGATCCTGCAGTTCATCACGTTTCCGCCATTCCTCAAACAAGGTACGCAGGGCGGTCCATTGATTTAGTGCCCGACGTTCGTGCAACATTCTGTGAACATCTCGAATAGTCCCAGGGATGGAATCAAGAAAATACCACTTACCCTTGATGGCTGAAAGGTATCCATAAGTACCCAAGGAGCGCAATCGACGTAGCAAAACAAACTGATCTAGTTCGCTGGTAAAGTATTTCGGATCAACTAAGCGATGCCGTGCACCAAGTTCCTGATAATCATCTCGAAGTTGCTCACGTAGCGCTTCATTCAATCCGGCCTTGGAAGCGTGAAGAAGAGCAGCTAGGTCGTAATGTGGTGCCCCAATTCCACCTGACTGGTAATCGATCATATATAATTGACCATGATGCCACATCAGGTTACGGGATTGGAAGTCCCGTGAGACAAACACCGTTCTTGGCAACCTACCCACCGTTTCAGCCAGCGTCGATAGTTCCTCACCCAGAACTGCAGTAACAGGACTATCGGGTACAAAGGCTTCCCAGAATCTTTGAAGAAAGTATTGGAGGTCCGCTTGGAAAAGTGCTGTGTTCGATTCAGGAGCAGCATGGCACCAGCTGCGATCAAAACCAACTGTTCCCTTGGTTTGCATTTGGATTAGCACCTCGAGCACCTCTTGGTAAACTTCTCGGATGCGCACGGCAGCTTCGTGCACATTCGGATCCAGATCCATCAACCAGTCGGCTAGTGTCTGATCACCCAGATCCTCAAGCAGGTAGACTAGTTGCTGCGGATCTTCCGCGTAAATTTCAGGAACAGGAATGCCCTGCTTTCGAAAGTGACGGGACATTGCCAAAAAAGCTTGGTTTTCGTCCTGAGCTGGATTGGTAACACCAACCCATGAGCGGCCGTTTCCCATGGAGAATCGATAAATCTGCCGATCTGACCCATCACCACGCAGCGCAATAGGCGGAGCAGATAACGAAGGTAAGTGGTGAGCTGCTAATTGTTCTAAAAGAGGCAACAGAGGGTCAGTCATAAGGCTTGACGTAACGAATTCTGGCTGGTTTTTACAATCTTTCCGATGTTAGCCTTTTTGAACTAAAAGGTAAAATTGCGTCCAACTGACTCTTTCTCATCTTCAACAGAAACCTGATGCAAGCAACGCTTGGACGCCTGGTCCGCACACTAATTCCCTCCGACACACTTGATGAGCGTGGAGGCACTTTCACCGTTTCTGTACTGGACAGCGACTGGGTGCACAACAAGTACCTTCTGCTGGTCCATTACCTCCGACAGCACTGGATTTCCTACACAATCGGTATCTTCACCACTTTCCTCACAAATTGGCTGGCGGTCAGCATTCCAGAATATGTTCAACTCAGTATTGACCTGCTTTCAAGCGATCTAAATGGGCAATACGATCTACTCAATGAATATCTTTGGATCATGCTCATACTGGCGGTCAGCATGGTTTTCATTCGCACACTGTCCCGCCTACTCTTTTTCAATCCCGGGCGTGCGATCGAGTGCCAGGTGAAGAACGACATGTTCACCAAGCTGATGCAACTGCAACAGAACTACTACGATAAGAATCCAAGCGGTACGATCATTTCCCGAGTCAACAACGATATCCATGGCATTCGGATGATCTGCGGCTTTGGTTTCATGCAGGTCTTCAATATTGCCAGTGCGCTCTCGCTAACCCCCCTGATGATGTTCCAGCTTTCACCAAGACTAACGCTCTACTGCGTCATTCCGATCCTGATTGTCTTCTCTATCGTCCGGATTGGTATGCGCTTTTTAGTCAACAACATGCGGACACGGCAAACGGACCTTCAGAATCTCTCTGGCTTTACAGTAGCTTCCTTGAATGGAATTGATGTGATCCGTAGCAATAATCTTGGGGCTTGGAGCCAGGAGCGCTTTGACAAAGATAATCGAAACCTGACGGAGCGCTCCTTGAACATCGCCTGGATTCGCTCTTTCATCATGCCTGTACTGATGAACCTAGCCAATATCCTCAAAGTGGTGGTGCTGCTCTTCGGGGGAATGATGGTGCTGGAAGAGGAGTTCACAGTTGGTGAATTAACCGCATTCATTGCTTATACCGCACTGCTGACATTGCCACTGATGGGCCTGGGTTGGGTTACCACCATGTTCCAACAAGGAATGGTTGGGCTCGCCAGTGTCCAGTCTGTACTTCAACAACCAGAGTCTTTCGCAGGTCGCCAGTCTCTACCGGAAGCACAACAAAAGAACCTATTCCAAGATGGGCTTACTGTGCGCAATCTCCGATTCCGCTACGCTAAGGATCGACCCTGGGTTTTGCAGGACATCAACTTCCGCCTAAAGCCTGGTCAAACACTTGGCGTCCTGGGTCAGATCGGTTCTGGCAAGTCGACCCTAGTCAACTGCATTAATCGCTATCTAGTCACTGAAGATGGACAAATTCGCCTCAATAACATTGACATCAATCGCTTGACCTACCAGGACTTACGTCACAGCGTCCGAACAGTGACTCAGGAGCCATTCCTCTTTTCTGATACAGTAGAGAATAATATTGCGTTTGCGATTGAGAATCGGCCTGAGAACTGGCAGGAACATTTTCCTAGTTTGCTCCAACAAGCCGCACTCCAGGAGGAAGTCGATAAATTCCCGCTGCAGGAACAGACCATTGTTGGTGAGAAGGGTATCCTGCTCTCTGGTGGCCAGAAACAAAGAATCAGCTTGGCCCGAGCAATGGCCACATCCTGTGATCTACTGATTCTGGACAATGTCCTCTCGGCAGTGGACTACGAGACTGAGCGCTACCTACTTCAGCAAATCTTTACTCGCAGGCAGGCAAAGAGCCTACTGATTGTCTCTCATCGGGTCACAGCAGTGGAAAAAGCAGATTGGATCCTGGTGCTAGATGAGGGGCGGATTGTAGCCCAGGGAACCCATGAGAAACTACTTCAACAACCCGGCTACTACCAGGAAATGTGGGCATTACAGCATGAAACGTCCTGAAGAATTAAGCGCCTTATATTGATCTGAATTTCTCTCCTCAATCAGCGACTTTACCTAAAGTGCGGGGAATCTTGCAGTGTACGCTTGAAGGAAGTACAAAATCGCTGTAAACTTTTATGTTTACTACTAAAAAGACCTGCTTAGTTGTCAGAAATTGC